>CAMPIG010000255.1 GCA_946886255.1 uncultured Cellvibrio sp.
AGAAATTGTTAACGACGAGAAAACCATCGTCTTCGATTTTCAGCAAATGGAGGGGAAGGTCGATATGATGCTGAATAGCAGGTTGCATTTACTAATGACACAACGTGTGAATTACTGAGATTCACTTACAAACATCCAAAAACGATCACTTTCAGGAAGGCTCAATGTACGGTTTAATCGGAAAAATGAAAGCAGTATCAGGGCAGCGCGATGCACTTATCACCATTTTGCTTGATGGTATTTCAAATATGCCAGGTTGCCTGAGTTATATTGTTGCGAAAGATCTAGAGGATGATGACTCGATCTGGATCACGGAGGTCTGGGATAATCAATCCAGCCATAAAGCTTCATTGTCGTTAGATTCTGTCAGAGAAGCGATCACAAAGGCGCGCCCGCTGATCGCAGATTTTGATGAGCATATTGAGACGCAGCCCGTTGGCGGCCAGGGTATTCAGGTATAAGACTGGGTCGTTTGCGCGTGGAAGGGCACGGGTCCAAAGACAGTTAAAATGCAGGGGCAGAATTTTTTCCGGCCGTTGTCGAAATCCATTCGCGCTATTCGACTATAAAGTACAGTGCATCAGCCTGTTTATTAACCAACCATCTGGAGAAAATGAGTCATGTCCCGAATGATCTTTATAAACCTGCCCGTTACCGACCTTAAAGCGTCCATGGCTTTTTATACTGCGCTTGGTTTTGAGAATAACCCGCAGTTCACGGATGATACCGCTGCCTGTATGGTCTGGAGTGAATCGATCCATGTCATGTTGCTGACCCACGACAAGTGGCGCACCTTTACCCAACGCCCGATTCCACCCAAAACCTCCAGCGAGGTGATGCTGGCTCTGGCACTCGATACTCGCGAAGCGGTAGATGCCATGAATAGGACAGCAGCGGAAAATGGCGGTACGGCGGATATCAATCCTGTCCAGGATCTCGGTTTTATGTACAACCGGAACCTGGCTGATCTTGATGGTCACGTTTGGGAAGCCTTCTGGATGGATATGTCCGCATTTCCGGGTACCGAGCAGGCAAGCTAAGCATCACTAACAGACGCACACGCATCGGTACCTTCCAAACGCCCCTTCGGGGGCTTTCACCAATTATTAGATGTAGAGAAGTCCCTCCGGATCGATAAACTGGCCAGCCATCTGAATCATTCAGTCTCCCTCAGCAACCGAAAATACTCTTCTTTCAAGAAATAATGAGATGCTTGTTTTCGCAATTATCATATGATAAATTATTTGCTAATACGAGTTAGCAAGATGTTTTTGGTTATGCTGGTAAGCCTCCCAAGCTGCCAAATTGCCTGAAAATCTAATAATAAACAGTTTGTAAGACCGTCACCGTACCCCGACAACTACTTGAATTATCAACACTGGCCTAACCAGCATCAGACCAATGGTTTTCCATTATCTGTGGCGTTGCCAGGCTTTACCTTGCAGGAATCTAGGAAGACCTAATGTATTACGTCCATAACCCGGACGTGGTCGTTATCGAGAGATGAGAGTGCGCAGGATGCAGGAATAAAAAACACAATAATTAATGAGGATAAGATCGTGAACAATAAGCATTTCAAACAAAACATTTTGCGAGTCAGTATTTGCGCTGCTATTGCGGCAACCACTCAGCCGCTCGTTGCGCAAGAAGCGGATCGAATAGAGGAGATCACGGTTACGGGTAGCTACGGCGCAAGCTTAATGCAGGCGTTGGATATAAAGCGCAATAGTACTACCCAGGTCGATGCCATTGTTGCTGAAGATATTGGTAAATTTCCTGATATGAATCTCGCCGAGTCTATGCAGCGGATTGCAGGTGTTTCTATTGATCGCGAAGGCGGTGAGGGGCGTCAAATTTCCATTCGTGGTTTGGGTTCTGATTTTACCCGCGTGAGAATTAATGGTCTCGAGGCATTGTCAACTGCTGGCCAAGGTTCCAACGGCCCCAATCGCAGCCGTGGTTTCGATTTTAATACCTTTGCATCCGAGCTTTTTAGTGAAGTAAAGGTGAATAAAACCCAGTCGGCGCAAATCGATGAAGGGTCACTGGGTTCTACCGTGGACCTGCGTGGCTCGCGCCCGTTTGATCATGAGGGCTTTCAGCTTTCGGGTAGTGTTCAGGCCGGTTATAACGAATTAAGTGAGAGTGTTGATCCGCGCTTTTCCGGCCTGATCAGCAATCACACGGAGGATGGTCGATTTGGTGCACTCCTATCAGTGTCTTATAGTGAGCGAGAAATTTTGGAAGAGGGTTTTAACCCTGTGCGTTTTGATTGGGGTAATGGCTCGGGAACTGGTAGTAATGCCAATGTGGGTCGATCGGTCACGGCTACGGCTAACCCTAACAACATGTACGGCTTTTGTACGCCAGTTGGCTATGACCCGCAAACGCCACGCAACCCCCTCCCGAATGAAACCGGTAGCGCGAGCAATCTTAACCGCAACAATGGCTACGGCAGTTTTGGTATTGATGAAAATAATTGTGCAACAGGCATCCCGCGTCCCGCCAACACCCCGGAAAATATTGCCGCTTATGAAACTGCTACTAACTCATGGCACCCTCGCTATCCGGGTTGGCGTCGTCAGGCGCACGAGCTTAGCCGATTAGGGGTAACGACTGCTTTTCAATTTCGACCATCGGACACAACTCTGTTTAACCTCGATATTCTTTATTCCAATTACGAAAAAAACCAGCGCGAAGATACCCTGGGCATAAATTTGCATCGTGCGGTCAACCTGGGAGGTAAAACTCAAATCGTAGTGCGTGAGGCTGAAAAAGACAAACTCAATCGTCTCACTTATGCGGTTATGGACAACGTGGATTTCCGCACTGAGTCGGCCATGTTTGAAGAAACAACAGAGTTTGCTCAATACAGCCTGAGCATGGAGCATTACTTTAATGACCAATTGCGTTTAGATGCAATTATCGGTACCTCGGAATCTAATTACGAGCGCCCGGTTAATTCCCTGATTACGCTCGATAACACTAATCTCAATGGCTTCGTGTGGGATGCGCGTGAGAGTTTTAAAGAACCCACCATGCATTTTCCCTTCGATCTGACCGATAGTAATAATTGGCAATGGCTGGGTTACGGGTCGGTTCCAGTCAATAGCAATGGCTCTGCGCGTGGTTCTAATATCAGTGAAGTGCGTTTAAATCCCATGTATGTGGACAACGCATTTGATACTGTCAAAATTGATTTGAATTACGAAGTGAACGATGCGCTCAGATTAAGTGCCGGCGTTAATTACAAAGACTATACCATGCGCTCCCAGGAGTTTCGCCATTTGAGTTACGGCTTGTTGCCGCAAGCTTTGCCCGACGGCGTAACGGTTGCCGATGTTAGCGAGATGTTAACTGGATACGGTAAAGGCCTGAGTGGTGCTACTGATAGTTGGATAGTTCCCAATTTTGGTCGAGTCGCCGATTTGCTTGGTATTTATAATAACGAAGATAACGGTGAGCTTGGGGGTAACTATACGTTAGCCAGTGTCGGTCACTTCGGTGCATCAGGTAATAACTATACTGTTAACGAAGAAACTTACGGTGCGTATTTTCAGGTGGATTTTGTAGCCAGCTTGTTGAACAGAGATCTGCGCACTAACCTGGGGGTACGTTATTCAAAAACCAATATTCTTTCGCAGGGATATGTACCTTGTGCAGCAGTGAGTGCAGTGCCAGCAACAGAGACTACGCCGGCCATTCCCGCCATTCCCGCCGGTGATAACAATTGTGAGGGCAGTGAAGCCTTCTACGGAATTGCCAGTGCAACTGCAAATCCGGGGATGCGTTATTACTTGCCAATTGAAGCTACTAACGAATATGACGATTGGTTGCCGTCCATCAATCTGGCTTGGGATGTTGCTGATGATGTTGTGCTGCGTTTTGGCGCCGCGCAAACCATGGCGCGTCCGAATCTTAACCACTTGTCACCAACAATCAGCGGTGGCCCTAGTACATATAACGATGACAATGCGCTTTATAGCATCAACGCCGGTAATACCAAAGTAGATCCTTATCGCGCAGACACTTATGATTTTAGTGCTGAGTGGTATTTTGCTGAAGGTGCGCTGCTTTCGGCAGCTGTTTTCTATAAAGATATCAAGAGCTACATTCAGCGGGTGCGCCAGGTACAAACCTGGGACCAAACGGGTTGGCCAGTTGGATTACTGCCTGTAGGTTTTGACGGCAATGAAACTTTTAGTGTTCAAAGTTACTACAATACACCGGGTGGGCCACTTAAAGGTTATGAATTAACTTATCAACAGCCATTTACTTTTTTGCCTGGCTTTTTGCAGAACATCGGCTTTCAAGCAAACTTCACTCATGTAGAATCGAAGCTGGATTATGTAGAGAGTAGTTCGGTAAATAGCACAACGCGTGAAGTCACAACGGTTTACAAAACCAATGACTTGGTAAATATGTCGCCCAACTCATACAACGCCACACTCTATTACGATAGTGGCAAGTTTAGTGCGCGCATCTCCACTTCGTATCGCGATCAATACCTCACGAACATTTTAGTGCCGGAGGTTGCCTTTGATCTTGATGGTAGAGAGCTTTACACCGCTGACGTGCAAGGTAAAGAGGCAACCACTAATTACGATTTTAATATGTCCTATCGTTTCACTGATCAATTGACCATGACGTTTGAGGCCATCAACCTCACTGATCAATTTGATGATCGATATAGTGATTCGCAAGTGGCAACTCCCCTGAGATATACGCATACAGGTCGTCAATATTATTTGGGTGCTCGCTATAAGTTCTAGCCGCCGCCAGATATCATACTGCCAGGTAAACCACCCTGGCAGTATTTTCTTCTCACTATACGAACTGGTGCGAGGGGAATGATTTCAAGCTGGTTTATATCGGGGGGCTTTGTAAAGTGGGTGATGGGGAACAATGAAAAGGAATTATTTTATGTGTCGGATTGCAACTTTATTTTTATTGGTATTCATGGTTTGTTCTTTTGCAAATGCCTCACCGCTACCGATTCAGGGAACCAAAATACCGGAGTACGATTACACCCAGACCCGTTTAATGATCCTCTACGGTGAAGATGATTATGTATATCTGGGTAGTCCTTTTGAGCATCCGGTGTCAAATATGGGGGCTCGTGTGTATGAAATCGTTTTGCTCTACGTCCCACACCTGCAGCCGATCGTGATGCCACCGGATCAACCAACACATGTGGTGGACTTGATGATGAAAGATAACATTGGTCGGTGGAGAGTAGGGCAGCGATTGTATGTGGGGAACCCTTGGTTATCGGACGGAAACTCTGTTGCTCTGATGATGCCTGCCGATTATCAGCTGCTGGCTGAACTTTTAACCAGGCGCTATGAACATGGAACACGTTACGACATTGATCAGGCGAAGACGTTGAAGCGAGTTAAAAAAAGTTTACGCCCAGACGATTGGCTTGCGCAGGATATGTCGGTACGGGAGGCCATCCTGCGGATGCCTTATCAACGTAAGGGTTACGATCCCGGCGCCCAGGTCAGGCGCAGATGGGATGACAAGCCAGATAGCATCGGTGAGCAAGCTGTACCTGATAGCGACGCCTCAGCTTCCGCCTCTGAAACCAAAAGAATTCCTGAAGTTTCGGCTGAAAACATGACACCGGTTATTACACATGTTGCACCCAATAGCCAAATTCAGGAAGCCGAGGTTAAGCTGCCATCCCCCAGTCGAGAGCTAAAATCGGATAACAATAAAATTGTTGTGGTGGGATTCTTACTTTTAGGGTTCTTATCGTTGAGTTTGGTGTGGCGCCGAAAAAAGAATTCTGTGTAAACAGCTGGTATTTGAGTTGATCGGAAACTGACAGGAGCGGGTGGTTCCTGGTCGTTTCTGTTCAGTGAGTGTTTATTCCAGCAGTTCCCTATAAAGTTTTTCATACTCCTCCGCACTTCGCTGCCAACTTAAATCCTTGCTTATTCCATTAGTCTGCAACATCCGCCAGACGTTCTTATCCTGAAATGCAGCTAGCGCTCGTTGGATTGCGCTGTAAAGCCCGTGGGCGGTGTACTGATAGAACATAAAACCATTGGCATCGGTTTGGGTCGGTTCGGCGAAGTCGATGATGCTATCGCGCAAACCGCCGACGGCGTGGACGACGGGCAGGGTGCCGTAGCGCAGGCTGTAGAGTTGGTTGAGCCCGCAGGGTTCGTAGGCGGACGGCATCAGGAAAATATCAGCACCGGCTTCGATCTGATGGGCGAGGGTTTCGCTGTAGCCGATGGTTACCGACAGCTGCTGCGGAAACGCCTGCGCGAGTTGAGCGAGTCTTTCTTCGTAATCTTTCATCCCGCTACCGAGGATGACGCATTGGCAGCCTTCACTGAGTAGTTGCGGCAGATTGCTAAGTATCAGATCCACACCTTTTTGATCGACCAATCGTCCGATAAAACCGAGCAAGGGTTTTTCTGATACCTCCAGGCTGCTACGCTCCTGCAAAGCCGTTTTATTTTTTTGTTTATTGCTGAGCGTGCGACGGTTGTAGGTTTGTGCGATATGTTTGTCAGTGCCGGGATTCCATTCGTCCGCATCAATGCCATTTAAAATACCGGACAACACCGCCTGCCGGTGGCGGAGCAAACCATCCAGGCCATTACCCGCTTCCGGCGTTTGTATTTCCACCGCATAGCTTGGGCTGACCGTAGTGATGCGATCAGCATACACAAGACCGCCTTTCATAAACGAAAACTGACCGTAAAATTCCAGTCGGTCCATATGCCACAAGTCATGGGGCAAGCCCAGGCTGGCGAAAGTATCCCAGGAAAATAAACCGCGATAAGCCAGGTTGTGAATCGTAAAAACAGTCGCCGGGCGTGCACTATCCTGCGCCAGCAGAGCAGGGACCATACCAGTTTGCCAATCATTACAATGCACAACATCCACCGGCCAATCCAGCCCCGCTTGATTCAACGCAATCAACCGCGCAACTTTAGCAAACAACAAAAAACGCTGCGCATTGTCCGGCCAATCAAAACCATCCGGACCGC
>CAMPIG010000256.1 GCA_946886255.1 uncultured Cellvibrio sp.
GGCGGGTGGGATAGGCAAAACGTACCTGCTGCATGCTCACAGCACCGCGCGCGGGTTGGGGTAAGCGTGTGGGCTGTGGCGCAATGATAATGGTGGATGGCGTGGTAAGCAGTTCAACCAGGCGTTCAGTTGCGCCGGCGGCACGTTGTAAATCGCCGATGACTTCGGAGATAGTGCCCATTGCACCGGCAACCACCACCGCATAAAAAATAAAGGCGGATAGTTCGCCGCCGCTGATACGCCCGGCTAATACGTCGTGGCCGCCGACCCATAAAATTAATGCGATAGCGCTGAAGACCAGTGTGATAACAGCAGCAACCAACAAGGCGCGTTGGCGGATGCGGGCCACGGCAGTGCTAAAGGTATCCTCCACCCGCGCGTTAAATTCTGCTGTCGATGCCGTCTCGTGACCGTAGGCTTGCACGGTGCGAATTTCGTGGATGACTTCATCGGTGTAAGCACCGACATCCGCCACGCGATCCTGGCTGGCCCGCGCTAATTTACGCAGTCGGCGTCCGAAGGTGATGATGGGAACCAACACAAACGGAATAGCCAATAGCACCAGCGCCGTTAATTTAAGGCTGGTGATAGCCAGCATGATCAAGCCACCGATCAACAACAGAAAGTTGCGTAACGCCATGGAGACACTGGAACCGATCACCGTCTCCAATTGCGTTGTATCGTTAGTTAAACGCGACAGCACATCACCGGTACGGTTTTGTTCGAAGAAGGCGGGCGGCAGGGTTAACAGGTGGGCAAACACACGGCGACGTAGATCAGCAGTAATGCGCTCGCCTAACCAGGACACGAGATAAAAACGACTGAAGGTCGCAAGGGACAGCACCACAATCACACCGAGTAATCCCAGCAACGCATAATCCAGGAGCGCTTCACTGCCAGCAATAAAACCGTGGTCGATAACCTGCTTCAAGCCTTGACCGATAAACAGGATGCAACCCGCCGCAACGATCAGCGCCATTAGCGCGAGTGCGATGCGTAATCGGTATGGGCGCAATAAATCGAGCAGTATACGGCGACGCGATAGTGGCTCCGGCGTGGGTAAGGACATAGTAAAACCCGCAGATGTTGGGTGGAATAAGACGCTGGAATGGCTCCAGTCATGGTCAGCCTTGTAGAACCTGCTTATGCCGGTGAGAGAATCATTAACGTCGTGGATCAAATTCCGCTAATTTTTCCAATAACTTTTTTACCGGCGCGGCCAATCCGACAGTGCCGGGTTGGTGCGGGTTGTACCAGAGCGTTTGTTGAGCCTCGGCAATACTACGGGGTGTTTTTTTTAATTGTATTAAGACCGGTGTGATATCGAGATGATAATGGCTAAAGGTGTGACGGTAAGCGTCCCAGGTTTCACTGGCAGCAATCTTGCCAAAACGATCTTCAGCGTAGACTTCAGCATCTATATCCAGCGCAATTTCCGGAAAGCTCCACAGCCCGCCCCAGATACCTTGCGGCGGTCGTTGTTGTAATAAGATGTCGCCTGCCGGGTTGCGCAACATGAGCAGTTGCACCGTTTTTTCTGGCAAGGTTTTCTTCGGCTTTTTACCGGGGTACAGGTTAACCTGGCCCGTTGCATACGCCACACAGGTGCTCATCACAGGGCAGCGTTCGCAGGCGGGTTTGCTGCGTGTACACAGAGTAGCACCGAGGTCCATCATCGCCTGGGTGTAATTATTGACACGCTTTTTGGGTGTGTGTGTTTCAGCATGCACCCACAAGGTTTTTAAGGTTGTGGCATCGCCCGGCCAACCGGCTACGGCATGGTAGCGGGCGAGGACGCGTTTGACATTGCCATCAAGGATGGCAGCACGTTGTTTAAAGGCAATGCTCACAATAGCCCCGGCGGTTGAGCGGCCGATGCCCGGTAATTCCGCCAAGGCTTCTACAGTGGCGGGAAATTCGCCGCCGTAATTACACACAAGGGTTTGGGCACAGCGATGCAGATTGCGCGCCCGGGCGTAATAACCAAGCCCGGTCCACAGGTGCAGTACATCATTAATCGGTGCAGCCGCGAGACTGGCTACATCCGGAAAGCGCGCGACAAATCGCTCGAAGTAAGGAATAACCGTAGTGACCTGGGTCTGCTGCAACATGATCTCGGATAGCCATACGCGATAAGGCGTAATGCCCTGTTGCCAGGGCAGGGTTTTGCGACCGTGTTTATCAAACCAGGTAAGGACTGCGCGGGAAAAATCATTGTTCATCTTTTTTCTTTTTGAAGATATTTTTTAACAGGTCTTCGGCTTTTTTCCCTTCGCCTTCACCGCCCAATTTCTCATCGAGTTTTTTCCGCAACTCGTCTTTTTTTGCATCGACTTTTTGTTCGGCAGCATCAATTTTATCGCCGTGTTTTTCGCGCAGTTTGTACTCTGCAAAATCCTTGGTCAATGAGGCCAGCGCCTTGCTGTCCGGGCGGCAATCTCGCACCGGGTTCAAATCAGTCAGCGAGCCATGACAGCGCAGCAGCGATAAGCTGCGGTTCAACCAATAATTGCTGCCGATGATACACCCTTCCGCGCTGGTTGCTGCCACTGTTGTACCGTCTGTTGTTGTTTCGGTGGTGGTGGCAGTAGGAATCAGTTTCAACGGCAGGCGGAAGTCATAGCGATCATTGTTCAGGTCGAGACTGCCGTTGGTTCCTAGCACGAGTTGTTCGATACCCGCCGTAAAAGATTCTACCGTGACCACGCGATTGGCCATGGTGATCTTGCCGGAGAGCGCCTCCATCTCGGTGAAATCTTCCCAGGTTTTTTGCGGATCATCCACGCGGTTCACCAGGTTAACCAACTGGCAGAATTTCTGTTCGATATTCAACGGGAAAAATTTAACCTGTGCGCCGGTGATATTGGTTTCATTAACCAGTGAATCCAGTAATTGGTTCATCGTAACACCGCGTGCGGTGCCCGTTGTGGTGGCATTGATGGTGCCGGTGAAATTCACTTTATCATTGAGCTCCATATCGCTCAGGAAGGGCTCCAGTTGAAAACTGTCGACCTTGCCGTCGACGTTAATCACGGCGGTATCGCCACGCCCGTCGAGTTTTCCGGTCGCGGAGATGACGCCATCATACGCGGTAGCTTGCGCTTTATTGAGATTCACCACGCCGTCACGAGCGGTCGTGCGCAGGCTGATGTTTTTCAGTGGCATATCCGCGATGGTGACCTGCGCAAAATCTACGCTGATATCGGCATTGAGGGATTTAACCGTTTCCAATGGAATCAGTTCTTCATCACCGCTCGCGCTGCTGGCGGTGGCTGGTGTTTCTGTTTCACTGTCGGGAGCCAGGTAATGATCAATATTGATCTGATCGCCGTTAAGCACGAGCTCGATTGCGCTGGTGGTAAAGTCGGTCACCGCCATGGTGCCGTTGATTGTGGTTCGGTCCAGCTTGAGAGTTAACGGATCAAACCTAATAGCTGTCTGGCTGCCGGTAAAACGGGTGTCGAATGATACATCGGTCAGGGCAGTTTGCTCAGCGGTTTCCAGCTCAGTGCCTAACGCGGCCAACAACTTCCGCGCATTAAAAGAGGGAAGGGTTAATTCGCCCTCAAAACGCACGGCGTCTTGCAGACCGCTGGCAGCGACCTGGTAATTCGCGCGCAGCTCGGCGGTTTGTGGTCCTTGCACTTGCAGTGTGAGTTGACCATCACGCAAGGCCAAGGTGCTGAAATCCTCGGTCAGTTGTACTTGATGCTGCAGATGGGTTTCTACATTCAGCGTTTGGCTTGGTTGTTCGACGTTGCTGATGCGTGTGACCAGTGACAATTGCATAGCAAAAGGATCGCCCTGCAAATTAAATTGCTCAACCGTGAGTGCGATATCCTGCACGGCAATTTCCTGGCCGCTTTGTGCATCGTTGTAGGTAAGGGCACTGTTGCTCAGGCTGATTTTTTCAACCGCGAGCTGCATTTGCTGGGCGCTTTCTTCAGCAATTGTTGTGTCATCTGTAGAGGGTGCCGAGGCAGGTGCAGCGGTTGTATCGCTCGCTGCGTTGTCGCCGGCCGTCAAGGCTTCCCAGTTGCCGGTGCCTTGCTCATCCACGCTGAGATCAATCACCGCGCCATCGACGAGCACGTGATGCACAACCACGTCGCCACTGAACAAGGGTTTGATAGCCAGCAACAGGCTGGCTTCTTCCAGTTGCGCAATGGGTTTGTCCGGTGCACTGAGGGCTGCAACGCGCACATCACTGACATCTATCCCCAAGCTGGGCCACAGCGTCCACCCGAGATCACCATTGATGTTCAAGGCCACGCCCTGCTCGCGGGCAAGGGCTTCAATACGCGGTTTAAACATGTTGGGATCAAATAACAACACCAGCAGAATCAGGGCCAGCAATACGAATCCGATCAGCACGGCAAGACTTTTGAATAACAACTTCACAACGGGCTCCTTATGTCATCAGCGGCAACGTCATCGAAAGGCAACAAGTCGGGTTTTTGTGGCGTTTAGAGCGATAAACAGCGCCCAGAAAAATAGAGTGCAGTGTAAAACGAAAGTGCCCTGCCACCAATCAATCATGCACTGCCAATTGGCGCTTTCAGTATAAAAACAACAAAAGCTATACCGAAAATTTTGTTCAATAAGGTTCATTCGGCGGCTTTTTGCGATTGCATGCCGGTAGAGCGGATTGGCGTCACAATTTGTATGGTAAGGCTGTGCTATTCTGCGTTGTGGTTCAAAATTTGATCGCTGTCGTTAGCTCAGGCAAAACGCGACAAGCAAAGGCGACAATAAGGGAGTGTCCGATCGGGCAGTACACCACCATAAACTTGGGGAATGCATCATGCCTTATATTCTGCATGAATTGCGCGGGTCGAATATTTCTCACTACGAACTCGCCGAACACATCACCATCGGGCGCAGCACCAGCAATCAAGTCGTGATTGATGACGCGACGGTCAGTGCGGAACACGCAATTATCGAGAAGACTGACAGCGGGTATCAGATTCGCGATCTCGACAGCACCAACGGTGTCTATGTCAATGGTAAACGGCTTACGATCAGCCCCATCCAGGCGGCGGATAATATTGTCATTGGCACACACAATTTGCGTGTGGTTGATGCCTTGCCCAACGAGTTGGAAAAAACGGTGCGCATCAAGAAAAGCTGGATTCCCGGTATTTACTACACGGACCGCTAACGCGCTGAATCCATGCGATCCATTTTACAAACCTGCATAAATTTTTTTGATTTGCGTTTACTGGTATGGGTGCCAGGGCTTTGGCTTATCCTGAGCGCGGTCACGCCAGTATCTTTGACGCAGCTTGATCGACAATTATTTTATACCGGCGCATCGTTATCGCGCGGCATCCAGCGTCCGCCGCTTATTGATATTCTGGAACTTTCGTCGTCGCAGATGCGGCAGTTGATGGATGATCCGGGCCAGAACCCGGATTTGTTGTTATTGCTGGATTACGTCATTAAAAAACAACAGCGCACCGGTATTATCCTTAACGATTTACCGCGTCCGGTTGTCCTGCCAATTGATGAAGCATCATCCTCTGAAGTAACGCCTTCACCTACCGATGCGGCCTGGCAAACGCGCGTCGCCGCCCAACAAACGTTACAGCGTTGGCTAGCTTCGCCTGCGGTCATTATCGGCAGCGAAACATTATCGCCCGAGCTTGCGCCGACGCAACGCGTGGCGGCGACGGAACCACGCTGGACGATGTATTACCAATGGTTACCCGCCAGTATGCAGCCGCCGTTGTTTCCCTCCCTGACGCCGTTGGAGCCTGCTGACGTGCCGTGGAAAATTTTTCCAACACCTGCCATAAACTTTCAGGAAAACAATGTGCAACAAGCGTTGCTTTGGCAGCGCGAGGGTGATTGGTATCCAACCATGGCGCTGGCATTGTTGCCGACGCAGGACAATCTGGTCTGGCGTGGCCGAAGCGAATTGCATGGTGCATCCCTGGGGCGCTTGTACACGAACATTGACGGAAGTGTGCTACCGGTATTCCAGACGCAGGGTCCGTTTCCGCCGGTCACCAGTCATTACACGCTGCAGCGTTTCTTACAACAACGCAATGAAGAGTCTTCACCGTTATTGCTGATCGGCACGGCCGGTGACAGGTCGCTATTGTCGCTGGCGGGGTTAATGCAGAGTTTGTACACCGATAATTATCATACCTCGCCTTGGTGGTTTTACGGCGCAGAAAAATTACTGCTGTTGTTGACGCTGGTGTATCTGCTGTGGGTCTTACCGCGGTTGAGCGGCGGCGTTGCCTTGTTGGCAACTCTGCTCTGTTTATTGTTGCTGGTGGTGGTGCAATTGGGTGGACAGATTACCCAATCGCGCTGGTTGCCCTTGGGGCTGACCATGCAGTATTTACTATGGGGTTTTCTGGTGATGGCGCTGTGGCGCCAACAACAAAAACCGCACAAACGTTTGCAGCAGCGTCACCAGGAGGTGGCTTGCCAATTAAGTCAGCAACATATGCATCAGGGGCAACTGGATCAAGCGCTAAAAGCCCTGGAGGATTGCGTGACATCCGAACGGGTTTTGCAATTGTTGTACGACATCGGCGGACAACATGAGCGCAAGCGGCGCGTCAACGATGCCTTGGCCGTTTATCGTGTGCTGTATAAACGTCAGCGATCATTCAAGGATGTGGCCAAACGCTTAAAACAGTTAACGGACAAGCAACATTCGCCCGCCGAAGATATCGAACTGACGCTGAGCAAAACCGTCGTACTCGCCGATCCGCACAGCCGCCCGCAGTTTGGTCGTTACAATATTGAACGCGAGATAGGGCGCGGTGCGATGGGTGTAGTGTATCTTGGTCACGATCCGCACATTGCACGACGAGTGGCGATTAAAACCCTGGATTATTCCCGTTACGATACGGGCGAACTTGCTGCGGTAAAAACACGCTTTTTTCGTGAAGCGGAAGCCGCCGGGCGTTTGCGTCATCCGAACATTGTGACGGTGTACGATGTGGGTGAAGAACATGACCTGGCGTTTATCG
>CAMPIG010000257.1 GCA_946886255.1 uncultured Cellvibrio sp.
GGCTACCTGTTAACCGGTTGTTTTGCCACGGGCCGTCAGGCTGGTTTGGGCGTCGTCGAGTGGTTAGCAAATACGCCGAAGTGCACATGATTTTTTACATTTTTTTATGAACTTTTTGAAAGTGTTTGTTACGCCACATAGCTATTTCGATGCTATTGCCGTTTCATTTCCGCTGACCTATTATCGATCCTGCCCTTCTTTCTAATAACTCCAACAACAACTTAATTGTAACCTCCGGTCTCTGGACCGGTGATCAACCATGTTCGAGGTTTTTATGGCAAGCGAATCACCAATAGTCATCACCGAGCGGGATTTCGAACAACTGGAAGCCTTGCTCAACTCTTTACCAAAATACAATCACTCCGGCGCGTGCCGGCTGATGGGCGGACTGCAACGAGCCGATGTAGTTGCCTGCGATAAGCTGGCACCCAATACTGTCACCATGCACTCGCGGGTTACTTTTACTGTGCTGTCCACCGGAGAAACCTTTACCTATACACTGGTCTACCCGCAGGATACTGATGGCTGTGCCGATAAAATTTCTGTCCTGGCGCCGATGGGCAGCGCGTTACTCGGTATGTCTGTCGGCCAGGAAATTGAATGGTTTATTTCTACCACCAAAACCATTCGTGTGCGTATTGATGCGGTGGAATATCCAGAACAGTAACTTTTACGAAGTATGTAATCTGTCAGGTTATTGGTATCAGGAAATACATAATTGATCTTTGAGCGTAGGGAATTCATGCGCGGTATTTTTATTGTCATCCATCTTGTGGTTGTGCAACTCTGTTGCTTTCTATTGGCGTCCCCCGCACACGCGGAAATTGATTGGGCTTCCGTCATCTGGCATAACGATATCTTTGCCAACAAAGATGGTGGCGGTTATACCAATGGGTTGTATCTTTCCTGGTATGACCTGTCCAACGAAGGCGACGAAAAACTCAAACCACCCTTGCTGACCTTGCCTTTGGCATGGATGCAGGATGATAACGCGCCCCTGGCTTATGCTGCCCACACCTTGGGTCAGGCCATGGTGACACCGCGTGATATTTCCAAAGAAATCCCCGACCCTAACGATGCGCCCTATGCCGGTTTATTATTTTTTCGTTCATCCTATATTGTGGTGGACGATAATTTTGCCGATGCGGTCAGCTTGTTGATCGGCGTACTGGGACCCGCCTCCGGCGCTGAAAAGACTCAGCGTTTAATTCATAAAATTACCGATTCAACCGAACCCAGAGGCTGGGATTCTCAATTGGGCAACGAGCCCATTGGCCAGATTTCCCGCACTGGTGTGTGGCGTTTGGCCAGTCATGAAACCAGCCCGGTCGATATGGTTTTGCTGGCCAATATCAGCTTGGGCAATCTTGAATCCTCCGCCGGTGGCGGGCTGATTTTACGCGCCGGCACCGGGCTGCAACAAAGTTTTTCCACCGCCGCACTGCTGACCGGCAGGATCAGTAACCCTATGGCCATTGACGGCGGTTGGTACGTGTATGCTGGCATGACAGCCGACTATGTCCACAACCAGATCTTCATCAACGGCAACACCTTTCGCGACAGCCCCTCAGCAAATTTACGCCACGAGCAATATGGCCTTTACGGCGGCATTTCCTATTCCTGGGACAATGTGAGCATGAGCCTTTCTTATCAGGAAGGCAGCGCTCTGGATACCAACGCTACGGCGCGGGAAGAGTTCGGTGCGTTGACCTTGGCCTGGCGCTTGTGAGATTCATTTAACAGGCATGGTTAATCGGGCAGAGCGGCAGTTAATTCCCTATAATAACCGGCACCTTGGTTAAACCTACGTGCACTGTTGTGATAAAGAATATTCTGATCATCGGTTATGTCTGGCCCGAGCCCAACTCATCGGCGGCCGGCTCACGCATGCTGCAATTGATTAACGCTTTTCTGCAACCATCCTGGCGCGTCACCTTTGCCTCGGCAGCCAACCTTTCTGAACACCGCATTGATCTTGCTGCTCTGGGCGTGGAAGAAAAAATCATCGCACTGAATTGCTCAAGTTTTGATGAATACCTGAACGAGCTACAACCCGATATGGTGATGTTTGATCGTTTTTTTACTGAGGAACAATTTGGTTGGCGGGTAGCAAACACCTGCCCGAATGCTGTGCGGGTTTTAAACACCGAAGATTTACACAGCCTGCGAAAAGTGCGCCAACAACTATTGAAAACCCGACAGCAATCCGCTGCTACGGAAGCGGAAAAATATCAGCTGTACCCGCAGGTTGGCGTTACTGAAACTATTTACGAATGGATGGCTTCAGATGATATGGCACAACGAGAGATCGCTGCGATCTACCGTTGCGACATTACCTTGATGATTTCACGCTTTGAATATCAACTGTTGCAACAGGCTTTTTCCGTACCGGAGACACTGCTGCATTACTGCCCATTTTTGCTACAACCCGCACCACCAACCCGGCCGGCATTCGAACAGCGGCAGGATTTTATTACTATCGGAAATTTTCGCCACGAACCCAATTGGGACGCCGTACTCTGTTTGAAGCACCGGATATGGCCACGCCTGCGTGCACAACTACCTCAAGCACAACTTAAAATCTACGGCGCCTACCCACCGCCCAAAGCCACAGCATTACACAACCCGAAACAGGGATTCCTGGTGTGCGGCTGGGCCGATGATGCGCACGAGGTAATGCAGCAAGCGCGTGTGTGCCTGGCGCCTTTGCGATTTGGTGCGGGCCTTAAAGGAAAACTGATGGATGCCATGCAGTGCGGCACGCCGAGCGTGACAACCACCATAGGCGCGGAAGGTATTCTTGACGCGGAACATTGGCCGGGATTTGTTGCCGATGAGCTTGAACAGTTTGTCACTGCTGCAGTAAATTTGTACGAGTCGCCCACGCTATGGCATAGCGCACAGGATCGCTGCGTGGGTACGCTGCAACAATTTTCTGCCACAGCGTTAACACCTGCCCTGATAGATAAACTGAAAGCAACTGCCGATACATTGGCAGCGCATCGGCGCCATAATTTTATTGGCGCCATGCTGCAACACCATCAACATAAAAGCACGCAATATATGTCGCTGTGGATCGAAGCCAAGACCAGAAACGCACGTCAGGATTAAGTAAAAAAGAATTATGGCAATTTAGGTGGGGCAATATTGGGTTGTTCAAGGTCGAAGATACGACGCTCCTTGTTGGACAGTTCTTCGTAACCCTGCTTGAAACTCGGAACACTGAAAAACAATTCGTTAAAACTGCCATCTTCAATAGCCAGTTGTAAACCATGCTCAATGCGCTCGGCCAGTTTTTTATCGCGCGGATTAACGAAAAAATAGATAGGTGCCGGATAATAAAACATCAGGCTTTCCTCAATCACCAGGCCCTTATCCGCATGGACTTGTTGCTCGTCCCAGACCTCATATAACCCGCGCGGAAAATAATCGAACCGTTTGCCTGCCAGCATGGTAAATAACAAGTCGTAATGAGCTGAAGTGACGACGGGCAGGTCGCTGTTTTGCATGACTTTGGTATCAGGCCAATTGGACACCGAGCCCGCGCGGAAGCGGCGCAATTCATTCAGGGATTTAATAGCCTTGAATTTCTCGCGGTCTTTTTGGCGAATCAGAAAAATACGGTAGCTGTTCAACCCCTGCAACAGGGACACGCGAATCGGTAATAGTTCCCGCTCGCGATCCTCATCGGGACTGGTCCACAGCACATTGATCGAGCGGCCGAATTTTAACTCAGAGATGATGCGGGCAGAGGTAAAGTTGTTGCGGAAATAACTGATTTCGTAAGGGCCATGGGTAGCGACTGTTTTGTCGAGCGCCAGGGACAGCAGCTTTGGAAAATACATCTGGTGACTCGGCGCGCTGGCTTTAATAAACGGCAGGACAATCTGTTGTACTTCTGTCGGTTGGCTGCCCAAAGCCGAGCAACTGGCAGCCAGCATTATGCCGACCAATAGCCGTCGGAACTGTTGCGCTCTATGGAATAATTTCCATACCGATAACATTGCATAAATACCTGTGAAAGATCTACTCAGCCGTCACGCAGGCGATACAGTGAGTATAGATTAAGTCTGGACCAGCGCCATTGCCGACCATAGCGCCAGCCGCGAAGCCTCCCAAATCTTCATTAAATGATTTAGCATGCCCCGTCTATCACCATATCAACGCTACAAGGAGTTACCATGGAAAACCCCTATCAATCACCCAATGCCGACCTGATGAGCACGCCACGCGAAAATGACGGCGATGCTATGCCGCTGGCTTCAAAATGGGCGCGCTTGTTCGGCGCCATCATCGACGGCATTATCGGTATCCTGATCGCCCTCCCTTTCTGGGTACTGATCGGTGGCTTTGACATGATCACCGGCGGTGAAGAGCCACCACTCCACTACACGATTTTCGGTGGCATCTATGGATTCGCGGCTTTTTTATTGGTCCATGGCTACTTATTGAAAACCTATGGGCAAACCCTAGGCAAAAAGATGTTGGGCACGCGGATTACCGATATGCAAGGCAACCTGCCAGCGTTCGGCACTCTGGTGTTAAAGCGCTACCTGCCGATTTCTGTGGTATCTGTTATCCCGGTTGTTGGCCCGCTGCTGACCTTGATCGATATTCTGTTTATCTTCCGCAGTGATCGCCGTTGTGTGCACGACCTGATCGCGGACACACAGGTGCTAGAAGAACGAAAGTAAAAGGTTATACCTGAAAGGTATTTGCCACAGGGTTTTACACCCCGTGGCAAATGCTGATAACAGGTCCGGAAAAAATGCTCTCCCGTTTTCCTGCTGCTGCGTATATATCAAAACCGCATATATTTCGAGTCATCCCCAAAATAATAGGTCTTGCTATCTGTGTTATGCAGATATTGCACCGTCAAACCCGACTGTCCATATCCTTGAAAATATGAGAACCGAAACCTGTGCTTTCCTTCACTCAGGGTCACTGGACAACTCTGCATGGAGAACGGACGATCGCGCTGGAATTCACACAACGGTTTATCGTCGATCGCGGCAGTGAAGCCATCATCGCTGGCGATATTAAAGCGGTATTGTCCTGCTACTTTTACCGTGAACTCATGTTCAACATCCACAAAGAATTGATCGTAGTAACCGATATCGCCCAACTTGTCATGGCGGAAGCGACTTTTGTCGTACAGGTTCAGGTTATCCACCATCACCTCTTTGGTAAATTCAACATCACGCGGCTGATTGATGTTGGTGATTTGTGCACGGTTTTTAATGATGGTTAATTTAATGACCGGATCAACATACACCGGTGTGATGCGCCACAGGATAACCACCGTTACCAATGCTAACAGGATCGACAGGGCTGTATTTTTATTCATTGTCAGTTTCATTTATCTCACCACATTCAATTGCCAGAAGCTGAACCAGTTGCGCAGCACAAATTCATCTTCAGTCATCTGGAAGCCGTAGGTAAACGGCGAGAAGAAGGCGAATACCCCGATAACCAGCAGGACAAAAACACCCAGGTTAATCATGGTGTGGCGCTGGTTCGCGATCACTTCATCGCGGAAGATATAGGTGAATACCATCGCCAGATTGAGCGAGCCAAACACCAGTGGCACCAGGTAGTGATAGAGGTACATCACCCGTTCAATTTGCAAGATGGCAATCATGTAACACAGATACAGCGCGGTGAAGGCACAGATCCAATAGAACAGCGGCTCGTCTTTGACTTTGTTGCCATACACGAATTTACTGGTAAGCAAACCGACCGAGAGAATGACACCGAGCAATACCGAAAACCATACGATTGGATTGCAGATAATCTGCATGTAACGCACTTGTACTTTACCGTCGATGGTGTCTTTGTCCCAACGGTAATTGATGCTCTTTTTACCAATCGGCCAGCCCGACGCATGGCTGCCGTTTTCGCCTGGCTTGCACACATCGAGACGCGGTACGCCATCGGCGTATTCCGAAATGTAACGCCAGTTATCTTTCATCCCCACCATAAACGCGGAGGGCGTAAAGGTTTCGTCTTTGCGAATATAATTGAGATACTCCGGTGAGGCTTTATAGGTGCGGTTGTTAACCACTTCGGTCCCCATCCCGATATGGATGTAGAAAATACCGAAGAACACCAGCAGTAATGGCGCAATACCGGCAGGCACCGTCAGCGCCAGGCGCTTGGCCAACGCCAGCCAGTTAAGCTGTTTGATGTTTTGCCATTGATCGGCGCTCCACAACATGACAAACAACAGCAACAAAATCGCGCCGTTAAGTTTTACTGCAATGGCCAACCCAATCAGCACACCGAGAATCGCGTAATGCGGCAAGCGGATAGGTTTACCGCTGGTGATGACGCGCACCATGTAATAGATCGCCCCCAGGATAAAAAACATCTGGATGCCTTCAAGCATGACCGAGCGCGAATGAATCACCATGGCATTGTCAAAAATCACCAGCGCCGTAAATGCCGCCGCTACCCATTTACGCCGCGTAATACGGTGCACAATGCCGTAGAAAAACAACACGGAAAATGCCATGAGAAAAGTGGAGGGCAAACGAAAACCGGTGTAGCGCATACCGGCAGGCGCGGCATCGCCGGTGAGGTAATCCGTTTCGTTAAGCGCACGCTTGTCGATATTTTTATTGGCACCGACCAGCGTTTCACCAACCGCCATCAACATCTTGCCCAGCGGCGGATGCGGCTCCATGTACATCACGCCATCGATGTGTTTTTGCGCCGAGGCGATATGATAATTTTCATCCCAGAACATGGCTTTGGGATTGCCATAGAGGGTGCCGTAAATAATCAGGGAAATAATGAGGATGCCAGCGGGAACCAGGTAGTCGCCGTATTTTTTGAGGATGTCTTGCATACGCGGTTTCTTGTTGTCAGTTAAGTTTTGTCAGCTTTCCGGTGCAATGCGGGTGCATTGCCGTTGATGGAATGGCTGGTTAAGTGCGCGTCGGATACCACTGTTTTTATTTTGGCCCGCGATCATAACACTTGCG
>CAMPIG010000258.1 GCA_946886255.1 uncultured Cellvibrio sp.
ATTTATGTGAACCCCTTCACATAATTTGCAAAAAGCACATCCCTTGACTAACCTCATAATGAGCTACGAAAAAGGCAAACCCGTCGAAAGGCGGGGACGCAAAGTCACCGGCCTAAGGGGAATTCATCTCTATGGCAGCGGGATCGCCGACATCTCATGCGATTTTTCCTGACATACTTCACTTGTCGTTCGCATCATGTGTTTTCGGATCCTCGGTTTATCCAACTATTACCCAAAGCTAAAAGCTTTGGGCTTGTCAAAACGGGTGTCCCAAATGAAACTTCTGAACGCTTCCTTACTTTCTGCCCTTTCCACGAAAAATTTTAATAAATTTGCGCTGGCTTCAATCGCCGTATTAGGAGTGCTGTGCGCATCTAACGGCTTCGCTGCCCCGGCAAGTGACACTGCAACTACGACGGCTACGGTAGTAACACCCATTGCTATTGTTGATGCGCAAAACCTTAATTTTGGAGAATTTGCCGCCGGAACTGGTGGAACTGTTGTATTAACCACAGGCGGGGCGGCCTCAGCCACCGGGGATGTTGTGTTAACCGGCGGCACTAGCACAGCGGCGCAATTCACAGTAACAGGTCAAACTGATGCCAGTTTTAGTATCGGAATTGCCGACGACGATCTGACCCATACTGACACTGTAACAACCATGGCGTTGGCAACTACGCATGATCTTGACGGCACATCAGAGGATGACCCTGCCTCCGGCACGCTGACATTGGGCACTCAAACCATTTATGTGGGAGGAACGCTGACAGTTACAAACGCCCAGACAACAGGAGTTTACTCCGGCACGATAACCGCGACTGTCAATTACAACTAGCCGCCGGTACAGACCCCTTTAAATGGGTAGTAATCCCTGTAAAGCCCGGTGGGGCGAAGCTATGGAATTTTTCAGCGGCTTCGCCTTTCTCACAGCCTCCGTAGCGGTAATTACCACTGTATGTATGTGTAATGCTTTTGCTGAAAGAGCAACTGCCTCTGCCGAAGCAATGATTGTGGAACCCGTTACGGTTGGCGGCGATCTGGAGATCTGGACGACGAGTTCATTTGTCAGCGGCATGATCGGTGATCTCGTCATACGTATCCCCGCAGCTGGCCTCATAACGGCCACAATCCAGGATGAAAGCGCTGAACCGATTATTTCTTCGTCGCATGCGGAACTGTCTACTAACAACCTTGAGTACGTCATCTCTGCATGGCAAACCCAACGGCTAACTGATTGTGCAGGCGCTACGTGCGGCTCAGAGACAGCGACTGGCATGCTTGCTGGTAACCCTGTCAGTAACATCAATATAAGTACCAGCGATGCGAGCCCGACAAATCCCACCAGCATCAATGTCATCATCACCTACAATTGATGTCCGATTGAGTTGGAGATAACAATGAAACGCTTTTTGGCAATCGCGATGGCTATTTGTTCGGCACTATCGATTAGCACCTACAGCGCCGACATCAATATCACTAATAGCAGCTCATTAGCATTTGGCAGTTTTGCGGCTGGCAGTGGTGGCACGGTTACCGTAAGTCCCGCTGGTGTATGTAGCGCTAGCGGCGACGTGATCATTGTTATATTAAATTGCGCCGCCGCAGAATTTACGATCACTGGCGACCCCAATACCACTTACTTCATCGATTTGCCTGCCGATAATTTTGCAACCCTAAGTGGACCCGGCAGCGACATGATCATCACCCATTTCACCAGCAACCCCGCCGGAGCGGACGGACAGTTAAGTGCAGGCGGAACACAAAACCTATCGGTGGGCGGAACTCTTAGTGTGGGTAATAACCAAGCTGCTGGCAGTTATTCAGGAAGCTTCACGGTGATCGTGGACTACAATTAATTGAAGCAGCCTGTAGCCGTTCCATATTGCGTTTTCTGGTCAACAGGAGTTCTACCGGACATCGCGCGGAGCACATCGAATTTTCAAACGGAATGACCGCATAATGATTAATGAAATTTGTTCAACAGCAATCAAAATTTCCCCCTATCGTCGGGTGTTAATTGCCATCTCATTTTTATTAGGCACAGCCCCTGCATTTGCTGAACTCATGTTATACCCGACACGCATTGTCATCGAAGGCAATCAACGCTCCGCACAAATTCAATTAATCAACAACGGTACCGAGAGCAGGACTTACCGGATTGCTTTGGTAAACCGACGCATGAACGAAACCGGAAGTTTCATCGATATTAATGAGCCGCTTCCTGGAGAACTTTTTGCGGATGATATGCTGCGTTTCTCTCCACGGCAGGTCACGCTAGCACCTGGGACAGGGCAAACAGTACGCGTTATGGTGCGCAAGCCTTCCAATCTGCCAGCGGGCGAATACCGCTCTCACCTGCTCTTTTCGCAGCAACCTGAGACCTCAGGCCACAACAGTGTGGAAACACGCAAGGACCGTAATAAAGGAATCGGCGTGATGATCACCGCATTGATCGGCGCTTCCGTCCCGGTGATTGTTCGCCATGGCAAGCTTGACGCAGAGGTAAAACTAACCCACCTGGAGTTGCAACAACCAGAACAAGCGCCATCCCTGGCGCTGTGGATGGAACGTAGCGGTGAACGTTCGGTTTATGGCGATCTGGCAGTTACCTTTACCCCGCAAGGTGGCCCAGAGACGGTTATTGCGCGCGCCAACGGGGTTGCCGTCTACTCACCAAACCTTGTGCGCAGAGCACGACTTGCTCTCAAATCTCCAAGTGAAAAACCTCTGGCAAATGGCGTTTTGCGCGTGACATATCAGGAACCAGCGGAGGCGGGAGGAAAGCTGCTCGCAGAGGCGGCACTACAGGTTCATTGAAACCTTGGGCATAGGCCTGACCTCCGTGGATAACCTCACTCACATGTGCAAGCGAACCTGGCTCGCTTTAGGGTTGATATTACTGATCTACGCCGGACCATTACCTGCCCAGGAACCGGAGCTGAATCTGCTTCTGTTGGAAGTACGACTGGATCAAACTCTGCTTTCCAGCACTATTCCCGCCTATGACCTCGGCCCCCATACACTACTACCATTGGGCGAATTAGCACGCGTACTCAGTATCGCAATTCAGACTCAACCAGCTACCGGCACCGCCAGTGGTTTTATCTTGAATAAAGAGCGTGGATTCAGCCTCAGCCTGGATGATGGCCGGGTGACGCGCGCGGGCGTTACCGAGAGTTTCGATCCAGCACTGGTATTGGTAGAACCAGATGATTTGTATGTAGCCCTGTCCCTATTGGAACGCTGGTTACCAATCGAACTCGACGTGGAACGCTCCAGTCTGATTTTACGTGTTCATCCACTCGAAACCTTACCCTTGCAAGCACGTCTCATGCGCGCCGATATTGGCGAAAAAATAAGCGGGCGAGTTACAGGTGAAGATCCTATTTATCCATTCGTAGATCTACCGTATCGCTTATGGAGTCCACCTTTTATTGACCAGAGTTTGTTCTCTGAATACCGTAAAAATGATGAAATCGCTGAATTCAACAGCCGTTATACCGCCCATATCACCGGCGACTTACTCGGCCTGGAGTCATCAATTTATGTCAGTCAGGATACTCAGGACGCATCACAAGATCTGCGCGTCACGTTGGGGCGCCACGATCCGGACGCAAACCTGCTGGGCCCACTGCACGCCCGCACCTACCAATTCGGCAGCCTCTCGGCCACCAGCGTAGAGAATATTACACGCGGCATGCCAGGCCATGGCGCACATGTGAGTAATCGGCCTTTGACCCAACCAACCCAGTTTGACCGCCAAACCTTTGAGGGCAATTTAACGCCGGGTTGGGATGTTGAACTCTTTTATAACGATGCTTTGGTAGGCTTTCAGCAACCTAATCCCGAAGGTCAATATCGTTTTGAGGACCTCCCCCTCAGCTACGGCCGCAATGACTTTAAATTGGTATTTCATGGACCTCTGGGCCAAACCCGGGTTGAGCAATACAGCTATTCTCTGGCGGAATCCATGGTGCAGCCGGGAGAATTTCAATATCAGCTGCTTGAGCATCGTGATGAGGATGGCTTAACCCGCTCCATCGCACAGTTCGATGTTGGCCTCAGCCGCTCACTGTCCGCCAACGCTGGTTTTATCAGAGCTCCCGTTGCAGGAATTGAACATCAATATGCCACGGCTGGGTTGCGCACCTTCTGGCAATCACTCAGTCTCAGCGCCGACCGGACAATAGACCAAGACGGTGGCTCACTCACCCAATTCGGATTGAAAACCAGAATCTCCGGTGTGGCCCTGGATGCTAACCGGATTTACCTGAGGGAATTCTATAGCGACATCTTCCGCGACTTTGATGATCCAGTTATCACCCGCGATACGCTGCGACTCAGCGGTGGTCTTCCGGTCGCACGCGCCCGCTTGCCCGTCACCGTTGAAGCCCTTTGGGACGAACATGAATCCGGTCGCGTTGACAATGAATTTAGCGCGCGGATCTCTGCCTACGTCTATCGCACCGCATTGACCAACACATTCAATTGGCGCACTTATGATGACATTGAGGATGCCTTCGGAACACTGCAGATCAGTCGTCGCGTTCGGGATATGAGCTTACGAGGACAAGTTAGTTATGATCTGGGGTCTGATGCGCAAGTCTCGATTGTGGCGCTCGCGGCCGATAAGTTTCTCGGAGACGGCTACCGTTTGACATTAGGAGTAGCCCGTGACTTGAAGATTCCTGAAACCCGCTACTCCGCTGGTTTTACCAAAAGTCTCGGCCAATATGGCCTGGGAGCAAATGCGAGTTATGTGGATACGGGAGAGATTGCCCTCAGCCTGCAGCTGCTTCTCGCCCTGGGGCGAGACTCAGTGCGCTCCAACTGGCTGCTCGACGCTCGACCTATGGCCAATACTGGCGCGGCCTCAATACGCATGTTCCTCGATGATAACAATAATGGCCTAATGGACGCTGGTGAAGATCCTCTGCAAGGCGTCGGCTTTACGGTAAATGGTGGCAGACATCCAGCTCGTACAGATGCAGCGGGCATTACTCATATCGACCACCTGCCGGTAAAACAACACGTTAACATCGGCGTGGATATCGGCACACTGGAAGATCCTCAATGGGCGCCGGCGCTCGCGGGCCGTAGTCTGGTACCGCGCCCTGGACGGGTTGCCGAATTGGATTTTCCTGTACAACTAACCACCGAAATAGACGGAACGGTGTATTTATACGAGGACAACGTTACGCGTGGAATGGGAGGCCTGGAACTGGAATTGCTGGATGACAAATATAACGTGATAGCTCAAACCACTAGCAGTTGGGATGGCTTCTACATCATTCCAGGAATAATCGCGGGAGAATATTGGTTGCGGGTTTCACCGAAACAATTGCAACGGCTTGGGCTTAACGATACCGGTACCCGAGTAGTGGTAGTCGTTGGCGATGGTGAATTCATCAACGGGATTGATCTATTAGTCACAACCAAAGCTAATACGCTTCAGCCATAGGTTCAACTATAGCCATAGGTTCGACTATCACTTGTGAATATTTGCAGGTTGAAGCCACAGGATTCTTTCAATAACCCACTGAACTACGTAACACGAAATAACGCAAGCGATGCTACACTACAGGCAATTTTTCGGGATTTAAAAAAGTGCTACGGCGAACCTGACACAACCCCAAAAATGTAATATGGAATTGCTGTAAAAGATCATGAATATCTCACGAAAACGAATTTTCATAATGTGCTCGTTGAAATAGGAATAACCACTTGTAACCTTCTTGGCTGCCGCCTACCGTTTCATACAATCCGCATACCAAATTCCCTTAAGATGCCCATTCAGGTTTAACAGTCTGAATGCTATGTTTTGTTGTGTAAATATTCTTGCAAGATAAATGTAAACCGTTACATTTGGTGGCATAAACTACATTAACTACAGTCGCGTCAGACCAATAGAACAGGATAAATTCTGTATTCCATCTATCTTTCAGCAACAGAGCCGTGATTATGCCCGACGACAATAATTCGATTGCGACATCTAACAGCGATGTCAGCCATGAGCGGCGTAGCGCCATCAAAAAAATAGCGATCTTTTGTGGCTTGGCATTATCAGCCAGCTCCTTGTCACTCATGGCTGAAAGTTTTTCTTCGCCCAAAGATATTTCACGCCGAAAAAAACGTCTGTTAAATACACAGCAGCTGGTACTGGTGCGTGAATTAAGTGAGTTGATCATTCCCGCTACAGATACGCCGGGAGCAATCGGTGCCGATGTACATGATTTCATTGATTATCAAATGGCGTACTGCTTTAACAAAAATGAGCAACAGCAAATAATCAGTTTCCTGGAGAGAGTTGCCACGTCTGCCCAGCAAGCCTATCAAAACGATTTTTTAACCTGCGAAAAAGCTCAACAAATCGAATTGCTCACCCATATGGAATCAGCACAAAGGGACTTCACCGTTGAAGATCGCCAGCGATTCAAACAATTCAAAGCGCTGGTAGTATTTGGTTATTACACCTCAGAGATCGGTGCCTCCAAAGAACTGGCGTATCTGGCCATTCCTGGCGGCTATAAAGGTTCGGTGAAATTTTCTACTGTCGGCAAAGCCTGGTCACTGAATTTTTAATCAGCCAGGTTTATGAAATAAATAAAGATCGAGCAGACTATGAGCAAAACGATTTATATCAAAAAAAACCAGGAAAAATTCGACGCGATTGTGGTGGGCTCCGGGGTTACCGGCGGCTGGGCCGCCAAAGAATTGTGTGAGAAAGGTTTAAAGACGTTAATGGTGGAACGGGGTCGCCCGGTAGAACACCGCAAGGATTACGTCGGCGAAGGCGTAAAGCCGTGGGAGATGCCGTTTCGCGGCAAGATCGAGCGCGATATTGTTGACGAGCAATACTATATTCAAAAACAAAATTATGCGTTCAACGATGCAACCAAACACTTTTTTGCCAATGATCGCGACCATCCCTACAGCACCCCACAAGAAAAACCCTTCAGCTGGATTCGCGGCAATCAATTAGG
>CAMPIG010000259.1 GCA_946886255.1 uncultured Cellvibrio sp.
ATATAAATTCAGACGACAAAATGTGTGTTTCCCGGCTTATTTACATTAAAAACGACGAAATACTTGTGGACTGTAGGGCAAATTTTTGTAAAATCCCGCTCATGGTATCGCTACCACTACTCAACACCACCCACGCATTGCCGGTGTCAGTACTGGTAAAAATATAACTACTAGCGACAAAACATAATTAAAAAGCTGTACCGAGCCGTGATAGTCAAAGCGTTCATCGCATGCAGTATCCTGTAAAACGAATACTCTCCTATCGTTTTACAACTTCACCGGCCCATCACAATCATTTTTGTGCTGTTCAAAGCGCAACTGATTTTTATTGCCCGAAAAACGCGTTGTCCCTTTAACTACCGCTGTTTTTCTTCATTAGGCAGAGGTGTGTTAGATAAAAATGTTAGCGCAATCATTTTCACAATCGTGACGGTGATTGGTTCACAAATAACAAATAAAACAACCGGACTAACCAATGAAAACCTTAATTGTTTATGTTCATTTGATAGCAGCCTGCGTTGCCGTGGGCATTTTGTTAATGCAGGACCTGGTGTTAGCCAAGACCGGCGGGAAGCCCATGTCGGTATACAGCATCAAGGAATTGAAACGCGCGGCGGGCATTATTTCCATCGCGCTCAGTGTGCTTTGGGTGTCGGGATTAACGCTGGTATTGATCGGTTACCTTGATAATCCGGAGTACCTGACAAACCAGAAGATCTGGGCCAAGTTCACCGTGGTCGTTGTGCTGACCATCAACGGAGTGGTGCTGCATCATTTCAGTTTTCCGCGTGTTGCCTCCAGCGGCGGTGTGTTGGGATTAGGCCGCATCGAAAAAACCCTTGTGATACTCACCGGTTGTGTTTCCACCGTTTCCTGGTTGTTCGCCTGCTACCTGGGCATTGCACGCGGCTGGAATTACACCCTCGAATACAGCTTCATCATGTTTATTTATCTCGGTTTGATCGGCACGGCCTGCATCTTTGGCTCTACTGTTTTCTCAAGCCGCGGAATCCTGGACTTAAACAATGTTGAAAAACTGCTGGTTGTGTTTTGCGGTTCCATCTCTGCATTCGCTTGGTTGTTCGCTTGCTACCTCGGTATCGCCCACCCCTGGAATCCGGCGGAAGCATCCCGCACCGTGATGTACATGAATATCGGCTTACTCGCCACCGCCTGTGTGGTGGGTTGCTTCATTATGCGTTCGCTCTTCGCGACAAAAAAACATGACGCGCACGCGGACGATGAGCAGCCGATGCTTTCGGAATCCATTTCCCTTGCCAATAGCGTTTCCAAAACATGAGTTGACCATTTTTTTAAACCGCTCGAATCGATGCAGTTTCGAGTCTTTTTACCCTTCGACTAACCTGTGGCGCGTAGTGGAAATAATGACCGCAGGCTGTTGTTGGACCGTTGCCGAGCTTGCTCGGCATTCACTTAAGAGGAAGACAAGATGAGTAGAATTACAGCCTCTGCGATTACCCCGCGCCGAAGGGGAAGGCTGGCCCGGTCTTTGTACCTGCTAGGACTTTCCCTTGCGAGCGCGGCCTTTTCGACCCAAGTTTATGCTGCCTGTCAGTATGTCGTTACCAACCAATGGAACAACGGCTTTACTGCAGCAATCAGGATTACCAATACCGGTACCAGCGCCATCAACGGCTGGAGTGTGAATTGGCAATACAGCGGTGACAACCGCTTGACCAGTAACTGGAATGCTAACTACACCGGCACTAATCCCTATTCCGCGTCCAATTTGAATTGGAATGCCAACATTCAACCAAATCAAACGGTTGAAATTGGCTTCCAGGGAAGCAAAGGCGCTGCAGCGGCGGAAGTTCCCACGGTGACCGGTAGTGCCTGTGGCGGCAGCACATCTTCGGCAGCCAGCTCATCTGCACCGGCAAGTTCGTCGGCGCCGGCCAGCTCTGTGGCATCCAGCTCCGCGCCGTCTTCTACGGCAAGCAGCTCATCCGTTCCGACCGGTAACGGTGTTTTCTTCACCGAAACGTTTGAAAACGGCACTGTCGGTGCTGGCCCAAGCGGCTGGAGCACATTCATTGGTTGGATATTTAACGGCAATAACAACAATCAAAGCTCTGGTAACTACGCGCTGGTTGATAACAGCAAGTCTTACAACGGCAGCAATTCTATTCACTTCCGCGGCGGACAGAATCCGGCACAAATTGTTCGCGCGTTGCCTGCTGGCACACAACGTTTGCACATGCGTGCTTACGTCAATCTCAGCAAGGTATTGGGTAATGATCCCGGCGATAACCATGAACACATTATGGGAATCAAGAGAACCCAAAATGCCGATGATGAAATTCGTGTGGGTCAAATTAAAGGTGTGCTAGGCACCAACCACGTTCCCAGCGATAACATCGCACCGAAAATGTCGCAATGGAACAGCGGCCCGCAATTATCTCCTAACGTGTGGTATTGCGTTGAGACAGCTTATTACGCTGACACCGCTTACGACGAGTTGCGTATGTGGGTGAATGGCAGCCTGGTACATTCTGTTACTTCTGCCAACGATTGGAATAACGGCACCCTCCCGGCCAATTGGCTGAGCGACAAATTTAACTACGCCATGCTCGGCTTCCACAGCTTCAGTGGAAATACTGCGGATGTCTGGATGGACGATATCGTTTTGTCTACCGAGCCAATTGGTTGCGGTACGACAATTCCCACCAGTTCCAGTAGCGCAAGCTCTGTTGCATCCAGTGTTGCGCCCTCGTCCAGTTCGGTGGCTTCTTCTGTTGTTTCTTCAGTCGCGTCGAGTGTGGCTTCCAGTGTTGCCGTGAGTTCATCGAGTGTGGCAACCAGCAGCGTAGCAAGCTCTGCAAACTCTTCCGTAAATCCAACCGCTGCTTGGGATCTGGATACCGAAGCGTCTTACCTGAACTTCGTAACCACTAAAAATACGCATAACGTTGAAGTACATAACTTCGGTTCACTGAGCGGCTTTATCAGCACCGGTGGCGTAGCAACGGTGACCATCGAACTGGACAGCGTCAACACTGGTATTGACATACGCAATCAGCGTATGCGCAATCTGTTGTTTGAAACAACCAGTTACCCCACAGCGACAATCACGGTTGACGTACCAGCTACATTGCTGAGTTCCCTGTCTGCCGGACAAACCACGCAAACAGATATCAGCGCCAGCGTTAATCTGCACGGTGTAACTACAACCGTTACGACCCGCGTGTCGGTACAGCGTTTGTCGAACTCGCGTGTTCTGGTGCAAAGCATGGCACCAGTGCTACCACGCGCGGCGGACTTCGATCTGACCGAGGGTGTGGAAGCCTTACGTTCCATTGCCAACCTGACATCTATCAGCGCGGCAGTACCTGTGGACTTCGCGCTTGTATTTGATGCGCGCTAATTGGAGGCTAAAGAGAACTATCATGAAAAAATTACTTAAACTCTCGATGCTCTCCCCACTTGGTCTGGCTCTCGGCCTGGTGGTTTCCGGCAATACTGTGGCACAAAGTGTTTGTACACCGACCTACACAACGGTGAACAACTGGGGCAGCGGTGCACAAATTGCTTTGTCAGTGACCAACAATGGCCCGGCAGTGAATGGCTGGGAAGTTTGCTGGACATTTAACGGTGGTGAAACCATTGCCAATTTGTGGAACGGTAATGTCACTACGACCGGAAGCAATGTGTGTGTGACCGACGCCGGTTACAACGCTAACCTGCCCGCCAACGGATCGGTCGAATTCGGTTTCAACATCAATAATCCGAGCACGCAGGCACCGACAAACTTTACGCTTAATGGTGCCAGTTGTGGTGGTAGCAACAATAGCTCCAGCAGTGTCGCTTCAAGCAGTGTGGCTTCCAGCAGTTCAAATAGCAGTGCTCCGGGAACAGCGGCACGCTGGTTATTGGATACCACCAAGTCCAGCTTCCATTTTGTGACGGTAAAAAATATCAGCAATGCGGAAGCACATACCTTTACGCAAATGCAGGGAACCGTAGCGAACACCGGTAGTGCAACGCTGACCATTCCGCTTGCCAGCGTCTCCACCGGTTTTGATATTCGCAACACACGGATGCAGAACCTGTTGTTTGAATCAAGCTATCTGCCCAGCTTGCACTTCACCACACAATTGAATCTCAGCACGCTGGATTCAATGGCCGTGGGTGACATTGCAGTGCAATCTCTAACAGGTAATTTGATCTTGCACGCGGTGAGTAAAGCCATCACCTTCGATGCCACCATCGTCAAGCACAGCAGCACCAGCATCAGCGTGTCGCCGCGTAAACCCATCGTGGTTAACAGTGTTGACTTTGAGATGAATGCTGGTGTGGAAGCGTTGCGCGTGATTGCCAACTTGAGTGCGATCGGTGAGAAAACACCGGTGTACTTCAAGATGTTCCTGACCCGCGACAATCCGACCAACATTGCTGCCATTACGCTGCCTAGTGCACCTGCAACGCCGGTTGGTTTGACTGGCAATATCAGCCAGGGAAGTGGTGATACATCACTGGTCTGGTCGGATGTCAGCAGTAGCGAAACCGGCTTCCTGATTCGCCGTAAAGGTGCTGATGGCCGCTGGACGACGCAAAGCAATTTGCCAGCGAATGCCTCGATGTTTGAAGAAAACCTGTTGTCTTCTTTCGGCAGCTACGACTACAAAGTGATTAGCTATCGCGACAGTATTCCATCAACGGCCAGCGCACCGGTGACTCTGGTTTACACTGACACCAGCGGCTCCAGCTCCAGCACCGGCAATTCATCCAGTGCTGACAACTCATCATCCAGTACCGGTAATTCATCCAGTGCTGGCAACTCATCCAGTGCCGGCAATTCCAGCAGCTCGGGTGGATTGGAGGGTGATGCATCACGCGGAGAAGGCCTGTGGACATCACAAAGCTGTATCGGGTGTCACGGTGTCGACGGTGAGAAGAATGCGGATGGTTCACCGGCTTATGCGCCCTTGAATCCAAACCGTTCTGTGTATCGTCACAGCCAGGATAACCAGGATCGCACGCTCGGCGAATTTATCGAGATGTGGATGCCGCAAGGCAATCCGGGAGCCTGTACCGGCCAATGCGCGGCGGATCTTGAAGCTTACATCCTCACCTGGCGCAGACCGGCTGATGGTATTCCGGATAATCCGGTATCCAACTTCACCTGTCCGAATACTGGATCAGCGTATGGCCAACGGACCCTGCGTTTGTTGACCAAGAAAGAATATCAACGCTCAGTACGCGACCTGGTCGGCTACACCCAGGATGTGATTTCACGTCTGCCCGACGACTTTATCGCCGGCGCCTTCGAGAACAACAACACCCTGATCGTCGACAAGAACCGCTACACCAGTTACATCTCCACCGCTGAGCGTATTGCGGAAGATGTAGCCACCCGTTGGAACAACGTGCTGTCCTGTTCGCCCAGCGCCAGTTGTGCAACCACATTGGTGGATACGCTTGGGCCGCGCGTCTTCCGTCGTCCATTAAGCACCGACGAGCGCACGGCTTACCTGGCCGTTGCCCAAGGCACAGCGGACGGACGCACAGCAGCAGAAGGTATGGAAATCGCCCTGGCTGCCATGTTGTCCTCACCGCAATTCCTGTATCGCTCGGAAGTGGGTGATGCCAGCGGTGGCGTGTACAAGCTGAATGGTTACGAAATGGCAACCTACATCAGCTACACCTTCACCGGCACCACGCCCAGTGCATCGCTGATGGCTGCCGCCGGTAATGGTGAACTCAACACGGCTGCCGGTGTACGTCAACACACCGCTGCTCTGCTGAACTCTACTGATACCAATGCCCTGCTCGGTGACTTCGTCAACCGTTGGTTGGGTACAAACCAGTTAGAGATCAAAGAGAAAGTCGGCGTTACTGACTTTGCCACTGTTGCGAATGACATGAAGAAAGAGCTGGGCAAAAACTTTGCCTATGCCATGTTGGATAGCAGCTCAACCTTCGCGTCGGTCTATAACCCGAGCTACACCCACGTTAACCAGCGTCTGGCCAACCTTTACGGTATGTCTTACTCCGGTAGCGGTGCTGACGCAGACGGTTTCGTCAGAGCAAGCACTGGTGAGCGCGGCGGTATCCTGATGTCCGGTGCCTTCCTCTCGCGTTATGCAACTGATAAGGATGCCAACCTGGTAACCCGTGCCGTGGCCTTGCGTCGCCGCATGATGTGTCAGGATATTCCTGAGCCACCCTCAGGTGTCAGTCTTGACCGTGAAGCCCTGGCAGCGCGCGACAAAGAGTTCATTGAAGACCCGCACACCACGCAACGCATGATCTTCGACCGTATTACCTCCGGTACCAGTTGTTCCAACTGTCACGGCGAGATCATCAACCCGCTGGGCGGCTCCATGGAGAACTACGATGCTCTCGGTCGCGTTCGCGCTACTGACCTGAAAGGCAACGAGATCAACGCGGTGGGCACCTTCTTCTCGCCCTTCCCGCAGTTGCAGTTCCTCAACGATCCGGATCGTGTGATTCATTCGCCCGCTATTACGTTTGAAGGCGGTAAAGATCTCGCACGCACCATCGTTGAAGACCCGATGGTCGCCGGTCTCGCGCAAAGCTGTCTGGCAACGCAATTCGTAAGCTACAGCTCAGGTATCCATTCGATCTTCCTGATTGATTCAACAAGGGATGTCGGTTATCCACGCATCAGCAAAGCAGAAGAAAACGCTTACCGTTGCGATATCAATAACCTGACCAACGTACTGACCACCAACGGTCCACGCGCCATGCTCGAAGAAATTCCGGCGCTGGATTCTGTGATGTACCGGCAAGAGTGGGCGCGCTAATGCGCGCCCCTTCAACCACATCACCTTGTTAACGAATTGGAGTAAATACCATGCGATATAAAGATTGCTTCGACAAAGAACGCAGAGATTTCCTCAGGGTTGTCTCGCATGCCGGTATATCGGCAGGATTGATCAGGGCGTCCAGCGTA
>CAMPIG010000260.1 GCA_946886255.1 uncultured Cellvibrio sp.
GAGATTAGGTAGTGGCGCACACGATGATTTTTCTGGCGAATATGCGTAGCACCAATGGCAAGTATCAGGAGTGATTACGCATATCGATGGTGTTTGGTTTTATATGCACCGCAAAAGTTTCGCTAAAAGTTCAAGCAGAGCTACCTTAGCCATTTTCTTATGCTAACCCTACACATCCTTACCGTTTTTTACAGTTGCAGTAAATGTGCTGCATGACGGAGTAGTCATCGAACAGATAACGAATTAATGAGGTGTAGGAAGATAGTCAAACGCGGAGAAGGGACAAATGTGGATGGTGCAACTGAGTGGAATAACAGTTGAACTACGAGTAACAACACAAACCGCGTATGCACCGTTTATGTTGTTACACAACCCCATATCAAAACAATATGGGGGCCTCATCAATTAAAGGCTCAGATTACGATTGCTGGCCTTGATGAACTCTTTTTTCAAATTTTCGTAGGTATGCACGGCGGGAAATTGAGGAAATTGTTCAATAACATTTTGCGGTGCATGAAACAGAATACCCACGTCTGCCTCGCCCAGCATGGTGGTGTCATTATAAGAATCACCGGCGGCAATGATGCGGTAGTAAAGTGTCTTCAATGCCAGCACGGATTGGCGTTTGGGATCTCTCTGGCGCAAGGTATAACCGACAACGCGATCACGTTCATCAACATTCAAGCGATGACAAAACAGCGTAGGGAAACCCAGCTGACGCATCAGTGGTTGGGAAAATTCGTAGAAAGTATCTGACAGGATAATGACCTGGAAACGCTCGCGCAGCCAATCAACAAACTCTACCGCGCCATCCAGGGGCTTGAGAGTAGCAATAACGTCCTGGATTTCTTTCAGTCCCAGGTTATTTTCCTCCAGGATACGCAGGCGCTGCTTCATCAATACGTCGTAATCCGGTATGTCGCGGGTGGTGGCTTTGAGTGATTCAATACCTGTCGCCTTAGCAAATTCAATCCAGATTTCCGGAACCAGTACACCCTCAAGATCAAGACATGCAATTTCCACATCAACCTCCAGCTAAATAAGACAATAAAGTGCGATATCGCGCACCCGACAAAAGTTGGCGGCAATCTACCCGTTTCTCCCATCGAAAGCAAACCTGCGCAGGATAACGTGCTTTCACGTGGAACATATTCTCAAAACAACTAACTAAAGAATTATTCATTCCTATAAATAACGATAATTACCACTTACAATACACTGATTTTGCAGTACTTTAGCCAACCACTTGTGCTTGGCTTGTTTATCAACCACCAGATGATGTGTATTTTTTAACCTCAATGCCCTTAAATAACCATTGTTTCACGATCATTTATTTGCAGTAAGAACACCACTGCATGGCTCAGCCATTCTGAAAACGCGGGTGCGTTAGGAAGTTAATCCGGCCTCTGGTATTCTTCGCGACCCGTGTTCAGGCTCGTTAATTGCGGATACAGAGAATTGACAGCCGTAAAACCTGCCGAGAAATCCAGCAAGAGAAGATGAATTATGGCCAGTGAATTGATTAATCTGGTTGATCTGGATGCCGAATTGCAAACCCAGTCACCTCGCAAGATCCTCAAACATGCCCTCGCCCACTTTGACAACATCGCCATTTCCTTCAGCGGCGCTGAGGATGTGGTGTTGGTTGATATGGCGGTCAGCATGAAACCGGATATCCAGGTGTTCACCCTCGATACCGGTCGACTGCATGCGGAAACCTATCGTTTTATCGAGAAAGTCCGCGAGCATTACGGCATCAAAATTGATGTGCTGTCACCCGATGGCGAAGCCTTGCGTCGCTTTGTGGGGGAAAAAGGTTTGTTCAGCTTTTATCAGGATGGCCATCAGGAATGCTGTGGTATTCGCAAGATCGAGCCCTTACGTCGCAAGCTGCATACCGTGGATGCGTGGATTACCGGCCAGCGCAAGGACCAGAGCCCCGGCACTCGTGCCGGTATTCCGGTTATCCAGAATGACGCCACCTTTGCTCGTCCCGGTGCCACCCTGACCAAGTTCAACCCCTTGGCCAATTGGAGTTCCCAAGACGTGTGGGACTATATTCGCGGCAATAACCTGCCCTACAACGAGCTACATGATCGCGGATTTATTTCAATCGGTTGTGAGCCCTGCACTAAACCGGTGGGACCGGGGCAGCATGAACGCGAAGGTCGCTGGTGGTGGGAAGAGGCCACCAAGAAAGAATGTGGCCTGCATGGAGAGAACATCAAAGCGTAAAACAGGATGCCGGACTGTTTGAACCTGACGGTCCGGCATCTGTGCTATCAAGAGCGGCCGTAGCTGTCCTCGTAGCGAATAACATCGTCTTCTTGCAAGTACGGACCAGATTGCACTTCAACAATTTCCAGCGGAATCTTACCCGGATTGCTCAAGCGGTGGCGGGTCCCGATCGGGATAAATGTAGATTCGTTTTCCGATAGCAGCGTCACTTCATCACCCTTTTGCACCAGCGCCGTTCCTTTCACCACAATCCAGTGTTCTGCACGATGATGGTGAAGTTGCAACGACAAGCTCGCGCCCGGTTTAACACGAATACGGTTAACCTGATAACGCTCTCCCGTATCAATCGCGTCGTAACAACCCCAGGGGCGATATATCTCGCGGTGCTGCAGATGCTCATTGCGCTTTTGCTGGACGATGTGCGCAATAACCGCTTTTACCTGCTGTGCCTGGGATTTATCAGCAACCAGCACGGCGTCCGGCGTGTTGATAATCATCAGATTTTTTACCCCAAGGGTTGCCACCAGTTTGTCCTGCGAAAACACCAGGGTATCTGTCGAACCGATATCGATGGTATCGCCGATAAAACTATTGTTCGCTCCGTCCTTATCCGACAAATCGGAGAAGGATTTCCAGTCGCCCACATCACTCCAACCAGCATCCAAAGGCACACAGACGACCTTCTGGCTTTTTTCCATCAACGCATAATCAATAGAAATATTAGGTGCTTCGGCGAAAGCCTCGCGATCGATACGAATAAAGTCGAGATCATGGACGGCCAGTGTTCTGGCCTGCTCGGTAGCGGTAATCACCTCGGGGCTGTAATGCTCCATCTCGCTCAAAAACACGTCCGTATTAAATACGAACATACCGCTGTTCCAGTAATAACAACCCGCTGCCAGATAGGCTTCTGCGGTCGGCAGGTCCGGCTTCTCTACAAACTGTTCAACGGGAAAGTAAAAGCCCTCATCAGCACCTGTCTCGGTTTTAATATAACCATAACCGGTTTCAGGATGCGTTGGTTGCACGCCGAAGGTTGCAATCCGCCCCTCGCCTGCCGCTTGTACAGCAAGACTAACCACCCGTTGAAATTCTTTCACGTCGCGGATCATGTGGTCAGCAGCCAACACCAACAATGTTGGATTGGTTTCCATTGAGCGGGCTTGCAGTGCGGCGAGTGCAATGGCCGGTGCAGTATTTCGCGCTACCGGTTCGAGAATAATGACGGCATCGCGCTGCTCAATTTCTTGCAACTGCTCGGCCACCATAAAACGATGTTCTTCGTTACAGACAACGATCGGCGGTGCAACATCCGGCAGACCGGCAAGGCGCAGCAAGGTTTGCTGAAGCATGGTTTTATCACCGAACAGCTTCAACAATTGTTTCGGGTAATGCTGTCGGGAAAGAGGCCACAAGCGTGTGCCGGACCCTCCTGCCATGATAACGGGTATTATCAAGAGATCTCTCCACTACTGTATTAAATGAAGGGAGCGGCCCCATGAGGTTTTTCCTGGCGCTCAGGGGGCGGCAATATGACAAAGATTACTTGCAGTAACGCTGACGAACAAATTCTTCAAACTCTTTGCCGATGGCATCATGACGTGCGGCATAAATTACGTTCGCCATCATGTAGCCAATCTTGGTACCGCAATCGTGACTGCGCCCGATTAATTGATAGGCTTCCATGGTCTCCTGTTCCAATAATTCATCCATGGCATCAGTCAACTGAATTTCACCACCAGCACCAGGCTGGGTTTTGGCCAGTAATTCCCAGGTTTTTCTGGACAAGACATAGCGTCCGACGATAGCCATATCTGATGGTGCTTCATCAACCGGCGGCTTTTCAACCATCGCCTTGATGGCAGCGCACTCGCCGGGGCCAATCTCTACACCAGAACAATCCACTACACCGTATTTATCGATTTGATCGCGCGGTACACGCTCGACCAGTACCTGGCTGTTGCCGGTTTCCATGAAGCGTTTGGTCATGCCCGCCAGGTTATCTTGCCGCAGATTACACTCGGCCCGGTCGATCAGGACATCAGGTAGAAGTACCGCAAAGGGCTCATCACCCACCACCGGACGAGCGCACAAGATCGCGTGCCCCAACCCTTTAGCCTCTGCCTGACGGACAGAAATAACGGTTAAACCCGGCGGTGTAATAGACCGGATTTCCTGCAGCAGGGAGCGCTTCAAGCGCGCCTCTAACTGCGCTTCCAATTCAAAGCTGGTATCAAAATGGTTTTCGATGGCATTTTTACTGGCGTGAGTCACCAGAACGATTTCTTTAATTCCAGCCGCTGCTGCCTCTTCAATCACATATTGAATCAGCGGTTTATCAACCACCGGCAACATCTCTTTGGGAATTGCCTTGGTCGCAGGCAACATACGCGTGCCCAGACCCGCAACAGGGATTACCGCTTTTTTGATCTGCATTCAAAACTCCTTGGTTTTTAATTTGGCTATCTCTCACGCGAACGAATCGACGCGAAGCAATTATGCGAGTAACGCCAGGACTTCGTCTGTCTTGCGCTTAACCAACTGGGCATCGCCACGACTTTCAACATTCAGGCGCACCACCGGTTCAGTGTTGGACATACGCAGATTGAATCGCCAATTATCAAATTCAAGGCTGATGCCGTCTGTGCGGTCGACCGACTTAGGTTGATCACCATAATGCGCGAGGACGCGCTCAATGGCTTCTTTAGGGTTTTCCACATGGCTGTTGATTTCACCCGGCGATGGGAAACGCGCGATGCAATCTTCGAGCATGGAAGACAGAGGCTGGTCTTTACGGCATAACAGTTCAGCGACCAACAGCCAGGGAATCATGCCGCTGTCGCAGTAAAAGAAATCACGGAAATAATGGTGCGCACTCATCTCACCGCCGTAGATCGCGTCTTCTTCGCGCATACGCTCTTTAATAAACGAGTGGCCGGTTTTGGATTGGATCGCCTTCCCGCCATTGCGTTTTGCGATATCGATGGTATTCCATACTAAACGCGGATCGTGAATCACTTTCTCGCCGGGGCTTTTAATCAAAAAAGCTTCAGCAAGTAGACCGACGATGTAATACCCTTCGGTGAATTGGCCTTGTTCGTCAAACAGGAAACAGCGATCAAAATCACCATCCCAGGCAATCCCCATATCAGCGCCGTGTTTCAGAACAGCTTCACTGGTGACCGGACGATTTTCAGGTAGTAAGGGATTGGGGATACCGTTGGGAAAATTGCCGTCTGGTTCGTGATTGATCTTGATAAATTCAAAGGGTAAGTGTTTTTCAAGTGCATCGATAACATGGCCTGCGGCACCGTTACCAGCATTGACCACCAGTTTTAGCGGTTTTAACTGTGTAGTATCAATATATGTCAGCAGGTGTTGCACGTATGCATCCAGCGTACTTTCCTGGCGATAGTCGCCGCGCTTCGCGGGATCAACCGGAGTGAAATCGTTTGCTTCTGCCAGGCGTTTGATATCGCTTAAACCGGTGTCATTACTGATCGGCTTTGAACCTTCGCGCACCATCTTCATGCCATTGTAGTCAATGGGATTGTGGCTGGCGGTAATTACGATGCCGCCGTCTGTTTTGAGATGGCTGGTGGCAAAATAAATTTCTTCGGTGCCGCACATGCCGATATCAATGACGTCTACACCTTCATCGCGCAAACCATTACTTAGTGCCTGTTTTAATTCGTTGCTGGTCAATCGTACATCGCCACCCACCACAACGATTTTCGGACGTAAAAAAACCGCATAAGCACGGCCGATGCGGTAGACGATGTCCTCGTTTAATTCTTCTCCCAATTTGCCTCGAATGTCGTAGGCTTTAAAGCAAGTCAATGTCATGTCGAATATTCCATCTTTACACTGAAACAATCCGTCGGTAAAAACTACCGACATTATATTAAACACTGCGGAGCAACATAGCTGCGCTTTCTTACCGTTTGTTGACATCTCTCCATACAAATTATGAAGTAAATATCAAGAATGCTTAGCGGCTTTCACCAAACTCAGCATAGCTTCCAATACTTCCTCGATAGTCATCTGTGTGCTATCCAACAATATTGCATCAGCTGCCGGTTTTAATGGCGAAACTGTGCGTTTGCTATCACGTTCATCACGTTCCTGAATATCTTTTATCAACGCATTCATGTCGACGCGCTCGCCTTTTTCGACGAGTTGTTTGTAACGCCGTTGCGCACGAGCTTCTGCACTGGCAGTTAAAAATATTTTAATGTCTGCATCAGGGAAAACCGTTGTGCCCATATCGCGACCGTCTGCGACCAGACCCGGTAACTGACGAAAATCCCGTTGACGTTTGAGCAGCGCTTCGCGGACACCGGAATAAGCAGCCACCACTGATGCATTCATACTGATGATTTCACTGCGAATAGCATTGGTGACATCTTCATCGTTCAACAAAATACGTGTGCTTTCATCAGTTATATCAAAACGGACATCAAGCTGAGCAGCAACTTGCTCAACGTGCTGCTCATCCTGGATATTAATTTCTTGTTTGAGCGCTGCCAGTGCAACCAGCCGATAAAGTGCTCCACTATCGAGCAAATGAAAGCCAATTTTTTTTGCGAGTAACTGACTTAAGGTTCCCTTGCCGGAACCACTGGGGCCATCAATTGTGACGACTGTAGGTGTGCCAATAATAGTCAAATCCAGATTCATTACATCCAATTAA
>CAMPIG010000261.1 GCA_946886255.1 uncultured Cellvibrio sp.
GCTGTGCGCACAGTGTCGAGTAAACGATCAATGGGCAGGAGGATAGCAACCGCTTCAGCAGGCAGGCCGACGGATTGCAATACCATGATCATAGTCACCATACCGGCACTGGGAATTCCCGGCGCGCCCATGGAGGCAATCATGGCGGTGAAAAAAATGACCAGTTGTTGCGCAAGACTGAGTTCAATACCGACAAGGTTGGCTACAAATAACGCGGCAGCAGCTTCATAGAGCGCGGTGCCATCCATATTTACCGTAGCGCCCAGAGGAATAACAAAACCGGCGATGTCACGTCGGACATGGAGCTGCTCTTCGGCACAACGCAAGGTGACCGGCAGGGTGGCGGTGCTGGAACTGGTGGCAAATGCGGTGACCAGTGCGTCGCGCGCGCCGCGCAGGAACCAGAGCGGGGTCTTGCGCGTGACAATAAACAACAGCAACGGCAAAACAATCACACCGTGGATGAGCGTGGTGCCGAATACCAGCCCGATAAAACCGGCCACCGTTTTTAGTACACCGATATCCTGGGTGCCCACCAGCTTGATCAACAGTGCCAGGATGCCGAGCGGCGCCAGCACCATAATCCAGCTCACGATGCGCATGATCAGCTCAAGAAATTCTTGGAGGAGTTTTAAGATATTACGATACCGCTCACCGCCGATGACCAATGCAATACCCATAAATAACGCAAAAATAACGACCGGCAGCACCTTGCCATCAGCCAAGGCCGTGAAGGGATTCATAAACAGGTTGTGAAAGAAATGAACAAAAAACTCCGGCATGGTTAATTGCTTTGCTTCAAAATTTTCCATCGCATCCTGAAATAGGGATAATTCTAACCCTGCGCCGGGTTTAACTATATTTGCAGCAGTTAACGCGAGCAGCATCGCCAAACTGGTGGACACAACAAAAAATCCCAGTGTGGTCATCCACACACGATGCACCTGGCGGTGAGCCTGCAAGTTGGCGATACCTACGGCAATCGAGGTAAATACCAAGGGTATTAGCACCATCTTGAGCAAGTCGATAAAAATACCGCCGACAATGCCGCTGGAATACAGTATTACTTCGCGCGTAGCGGATGCATCAGCAAGCCCGCTGACCCACCAGCCCAAAAGGACACCGAGCACAGCGGCAATTAAAATTTGGATATTGATACCTGGCATGGAATTTCCTGGTCGATACTGCAAGACTTATTGATAGCCTTGACGGCGATGCTGATTCAGCAGATGGTGATAATCACCATCCAACCGATAATGTTGCTCTTCCAGATTCACCAACTCAATTTGCAAATCACTCAACTCGTAGCGCAGTTCGCGAATAATCTTGAGATGTTCTGCTCGCGATTCTGATCTGCTTTGCTCGCTGATAATTTCACCTTCGTGATACGCAATGTCTGCATCAATCTCCTCGATACGGTGTTTGATTGACACCATGGTCGCAGCCATGTCGTCGAGGTGCTTCTCGACTTGATAGCGCTCTTGCCCATCCCGATAAGCCTGCATAAACGTGTCCACCAGATCCAGAGGGCAAATGCCATTATAGGCCTTACCGCCCACACCCTCGCTGTAACCACGCTCACGGGTACAATATTGTCGCGCGCCCTTACGGTGACCCACTTCATACGCGGTCATATCCGGTATCACCTTTACCGGTGCGCAGGCTTTGCGATGCTGCCCGATACGATCCATCGCGTGACCATTGCTCGCATCTTCAAAACCGATAATCTGCCAGTCGGCGTTAAGGCATTCATCTTTACTCAGGGTCGCGCAGCCTGCCATAAGCAATACCGCAACGATGATACCGGTCTTTATTGTCATGGGTTTTCTCTGGTTAATTATCCCTGGCAGCTTGCACGAAGATAACTGCCACAATTCGCCATAATTCATCAGCGTTTTTCCTTTTTCTCGCCACGGCACTGCCTTTTTCCTGCGGTTTACTAAACATCGTCAAGAACACATTTTCTTCCTAACACTTTTTGCTAACACGTTTTCTTACTAACAACTTTCTTTCTAACACCGAGGACCGCAAACATGAAAAAAGCAATCGCATTATCCATGGCTCTTATCTCATCTGCCAGCCTGCCGCTGGCCGCACAGGCAGACAATATCAAAACAGATGTCAAACAAGCCACAGTATTCACCACAGCCGGTATTCTCGGTGCCATCGCCGGCGGCCCCATCGGATTGTTTGTCGGCGCCATCGGCGGCGCTTACCTGGGTGACCAAATCGAAAAGGCTGATCAACTTGATGATGCACACCTGGCCCGGACGGATGCAGAGATGACCATTTCTCATTTGAATACTGAATTGATTGAACGTAGTACAGCGCTGGAACAACTGCAACAACAAACCTTTGACCAGTTACAACTGCAAGTCCTGTTCCTTACCGGTTCAGATAGCCTGACCGCACAAGGTGAAAAGCAATTGCAGATTCTCGCTGATTTTCTCAACAAGCACCAACACCTGACGATTCACTTGCACGGTTACGCCGATCCGCGCGGAACGGAAGACTATAACGAAGTCCTGTCTCACTATCGTGCAATTTCAGTGAAGGATGCCCTGGAGATGGCCGGCGTTGATTATGACCGTATCAGCATCACCGCACACGGCGCCAATCGTGCCAAGACATCGCTCGATAATGCCGATACCTATGCGCTGGAACGCCGCGTCGATATCGAGATCGTTAACCCACAACCCAATGTCATTTCCATGCAGTGAGATTAAAACGCGTCGTCAAGGAATTTACACAAGACGGATTTTTCATCAGGTAAGGAGATCCACTACAAGGACGTAACCCTGATGATGCGCTCTGTGAGCGCCAACCCGCGTAAAAAGATGATAAAAATTCCTGTTATGTGGTCTATTCGGAAAGCAACCTTCCGTGACACAACAGGGAAACCCGTTTATGGTTTTTACACAGCGCGACACCAGGCACCCTACTCCGCCCACTATCACATTTTTGTTTTGCTTGCTTTTTCTGACCGCAGCATCCGCCAGTGCGCAAGAAAGTAAAAACTTACCGATCATGGATGGCATCGATGCACAACGCGACATAGCTCCCATTGAACACATCCCGCTTGACTCCCGAATTCCAGACGATGCTATCGCGCAGCGTATTCAACAGATCTTTGCCCACAATGACCGAATCGCTAACGTCAGCCTCGTGGTAAACGGCGGCGTGGCGATATTATCCGGTGAAGTTCCCGATGAGCATTCTCGGCACTGGATAGAAACGATTGCTGAACGCACCGAGGGCGTCGTCGCCGTGGTCAACAATACGGTACAAACAGACGACGCGGATAAGCCGGACATGCCCACCATTGCCCCCGTTCTGGAAGAGGGCCATGCGCTGGTTCGACAATTTACCAAAGCCCTGCCGATATTGTTGCTCAGCCTGGTCATCGCAGTTGTTGTCTGGCTACTGGCGAGGCTCGTGTCCCGTTGGGCTTTCAGCTTATTGGATCGGCGCATCAACAGCCTCATGTTAAGCCGTCTAATCGCCCGCCTCTGTGCCCTGCCGATTTTATTAGTCGGAATTTATCTGATTTTGAATATCACCGGCTTAAATAATCTCGCCGCCACCGTCATCGGTGGTACGGGTTTATTGGGTTTAATTATTGGGTTTGCTTTTCGCGATATCGCCGAAAATTTTCTGGCAAGTATCCTGATTAGCCTGCAACGACCCTTTCGCTTGGGCGATACCATTGAGGTGTTGAATTTTATCGGTGTGGTTCAGGCAGTGACGACGCGCGGCACCATCTTAATGACGCTCGACGGCAACCACGTACAAATTCCCAACACCATTATTTATAAAGAACCCATCATCAATTATTCAGCCAACCCCGGCCGGCAGCTCAACTTTACCGTGGGCATCGGCTATGACGCGAGCATTTCCCACGCACAGGACATTGCCATGCAAGCGCTACTTGCGCATCCCGCCATTTCCCGGGAGCCGGAACCCATGGTGCTCGCTGAAGCCTTATCCGCATCGACCGTGAATATGCGTATTTATTTTTGGGTGGACAGCAGCACCCACAGTATCCTCAAAGTGAAATCGGCGGCTATCCGTATTATCAAGCACGCGTTTACCCAACATGGTATCTCCATGCCGGATGACGCGCGCGAAGTTATCTTTCCGCAAGGTATCCAGGTCATCACGAACAATAAGGTAGCAGCGAATGCACAGCAAACCACTGCGAATCAAATGCCCGCACGCGATCGAGCCGTTGTGGTTAATCAACAGGAAAATTCCATGTGCACACCGGCAGAAGGCGAGTTAACAACCGAAACACCTGTTATCAAAGAGCAGGCAGAAAACTCCACCCTTGGCGAAGGAAAAACAACTTTATTGAAGTAATGGTTCAAGAGCCGGTCAATTATCCTTCGAACGAACAGGTTCTGAGGCGGTCGATACAGCAAACTCGGAGGGCGAAATTCTGCGGCCGTGTCGGCGGGCATAAACCCGTGTAAATTCCGCACCAAAAAACAGGATCATGCCCGCATAGGACACCCACAACATAATCAGGATAATACTGCCCGCCGCACCATACGTGGAACCAGGGTCACTGTAGGCAAAATAAAATCCTAACGCGAATTTAGCGAGTACAAATAACAGAGAGGTTACCAATGCTCCGATCCAGACATCGCGCCATTCAATTTCCACATCGGGCAAAAATTTGTATATCGCGGCAAACAACAAAGTAATAACACCTAGCGAAATACTCAGATCAAGCAGACGGAAAACTATATTAAGCGAATCAGAAAAATAGGCTGCGACCCAGTTGCTGATCATACTCAACACAGTAGATAGCACGAGCGAGACCAGCAGCAGGAAACCGACCACCAGAATCAAGCCGAAAGAGAACAAGCGATCCATCACCAGCTTCAATAGTTTTCGTTTGGGTTGCGGCTTGACTTCCCACATCAGATTGAGCGTTTGTTGTAACTGATAAAATACACCTGTTGCACCAAACAGCAGGGTTGCCAGACTGATGATGGACGAAACGGTGAAGCCTTTGCTTTGGTTAGCATTGGACACGATCGCTTGCACATCCTCAGCAGCCTTGCCGCCAATCAGCGCGCGGATTTGCTGATCTATCTCATCACTGACGGCCTGCTGCTCAAAAAAATAACCCGTCAGGTTGATGATGATAATAAGCAGCCCGGGCATCGAAAAAATGGTGTAGTAGGCGATGACCGTACTGTTTCTGAACGGGTCACGATTAATCCACTGCGTGAAGGTTTCCTTTAGCAGGCTGCCCATATTTTTTACACGTTGCACCATCATTGCCGGCAGCCTTACTTAGAAAAATATTCGCGTTAGCAGCATCAACACCGCCATCACGACCATACTGACATCCTCTATTAGCGAAACCGTACTTAAAGGAACCTTGAGCACCGACCCCATGCAAGGGCAATAAATATCGATATTATTTTGCAGCGCGCGGTAAACGCCGAGCGTGCCGACACCGAAGACGACAATCGTCAACAGATACGTCAACACCGGTGTAAAGAATGCGAGGTAGCTCAAGCCCAACAATAATTCAATGAAGGGATATATCCAGGCGTAGTAACTGAATCGTTGCGTCACCAGATCGTACATCGCAAAACCGTCGCGAAACCCGGATAAGTCGAATAACTTCAACATGGCAAACAGACATAAAGCTACACCCATGTAAAAGTGCATGCCCGCCATCGGCGCCAGATTCAAACCGCTTTTTAACGCCACTGCGGCGAGAATGGCAATGGCGATCAACACGATCAAGGGCCAGTAATCAGCGATGTTTTTTCCGCGTTGGTCGTCGCGTTGATGGTAATCGGCGTGCTCACTCATAATCAGGCCTCCTTTTACGACAGAGATAAAGCAGACTGCATTTTTTATTCCATCTGACACGCAGCAAACGGAGCGTGTATTGGAGGCGGGTATTTACAGGAAGATGTGTTTATGAAGCCCTAGCATTGTCAAATTTACAAGGGCAAGCTGTAAAAAGAACAATGGGCAAGCTACCAATCGGAGATTTGTTGGCAGGCTGCCCTGTCGGTAAACCTTTTAGCCCGCGTAGTCGAACAGGATGCTGTATATACCCAGCGCAATAAATCCCCAGAACAACACGCCGACCACAATCCATAACCAGTTGATGAGCGTGAACTGGCTGTTGCCGGTTCCCTGTGGATCGCTACAGGCAGCGTTGGCAGCCAATTGCGCCCGATACAATGGCCATGCCAACACGGGCAACAGCAGGATTGAAGCAACATCGGTCATGGGTGAACCGATATCTTTCGCCGACAAACGCTCCACCACAGTCTCAACCAGCAGCAAGATAACGTAACACGTCGCCAGAAAATTGGGCGCCCAATTGAACGGGATGTTTTTGTCTTTCAAGCGAAAGTTGATTAAATCAAACAAGGAATGCGTAAAAAATATCGAAAAGATTGCGCGAGGAACCGGCCAGATATCGGGATCAATGTGCTTCTTATGTTGCGCCCAATGTTTATAGAACCAAAAGACGCGATAAACACCCACCGTCAAAAAAAACAGTACCAGAAATTTTTGGGGAGAGACCACATAAAAGTGATCATCGGTCTCGTCGATCAGGGTCGACTCCAGGTCGGCCTCCGGGGTTTTATAAATTTCATGTTCCATATTGTTTCCTTCTTGATTATCGTAAGTATTATTCTCTCGGCGTATCGCCCAACACCTGAAACCACCGCTCCAGCCGATAGCCTTGCTGATCGATCAATAACAATTTATGCCAACCGGGTTCCAGCGACACACCTTGCTCGTGAAAGGTGTTGGTTTCGCCCAGGAATTTATCGTCAAGGTGCCAGTAAAGTGTCATCTCCGGTTGGCGATGTACCGCTTGCAAGACGGCGCGACTGCGGCGGCCATCCAGATCCACCGGAATATAAACGC
>CAMPIG010000262.1 GCA_946886255.1 uncultured Cellvibrio sp.
ATCAGCGGCATGGATGCCGCTGTTGAGCCTCCAGGGACGGATTCACGGCGTGTCTTCCACCCTGTTACCGGAAGCCCACCCCCGCAACCACAGCCCCTCTTCCGGTACAGCCCGACAACAGTTTTTGTTACACTGCGCGCCCTTTAACCAACCCACCTGTTATTGAGAGTCGCCCATGTCCGTCGATCCTTTTTCCAATATTCGCATTGTCTTGGTGAATACCACCCATCCCGGCAACATTGGCGGAACGGCGCGAGCGATGAAGAATATGGGGCTTAAAAACCTGTATCTGGTTGAGCCGAAGGAGTTTCCATCGGACAAAGCCGTGTGGCGTTCGGCGGGTGCGACAGATGTGCTGGATAACGCTGTGGTAGTGGAGACGCTGGATGAGGCGATTGCTGGTTGTGGGTTGGTGGTGGGCACCAGTGCGCGTGAGCGACGGATTCCCTGGCCATTGCTGGACCCGCGTGAATGCGGCGAAAGTGTGTGGCAGGAAGCGAGTCAACATCAGGTAGCGGTGGTATTTGGGCGCGAAGATCGCGGCCTGACTAATGAAGAGCTGCATAAATGTAATTACCACGTACATATCCCGGCCAACCCGGAATACAGTTCGCTGAATCTAGCGACGGCGGTCCAGGTCGTCTGTTACGAAATTCGTATGGCTTATCTGATGGCGGCAGAAGGCAAAACCCTGGGGCAGCATCAGTGGGATATGCCGCCCGCTACAGCCGAATCACTGGATGCCTATTACACCCATCTGGAAGAAACGCTGGTTTCGCTCGGGTTCCTTGACCCCGAGAACCCCAAACAAACCATGACCCGGTTGCGTCGCTTGTACAACCGGGTGCGCCTGGATCAAATGGAACTCAATATCCTGCGTGGTGTACTGACATCCATGCAAAATTACATCTTTTATACCAACAAGAAACTCGACCAGACCAAACCGGATGGTGCGGACGATATAGAGGTGTCGGATGTGTGATTGATTTTTCCTATCACGCGATGCAGGCAAATACAGATTGGAAAATGGGGAATACTTGAGTAAAATGCTCGGTTAATTGCACCGGGTAAATCGCAGCTTATGACAATCCCTATGCTTGAGGGGTAAGCGCGGTTGCCTCTCCAACCTGATGATGAGCGGATACTGCTATGAGACTGACGACCAAAGGCCGCTATGCGGTGACGGCGATGCTGGATCTTGCGCTTCACAGCGAGCAGGGGCCAGTGAGTCTTGCTGATATCTCGGCCCGCCAGGGCATCTCCTTATCTTATCTGGAGCAGCTTTTTGCCAAATTGCGTCGGTTCAAATTGGTCCGCAGTGTACGCGGCCCCGGCGGTGGTTACTGTCTGGTGGGCTGCACGACTGACATTTCTATTGCTCAGGTGGTCGATGCGGTGAGTGAGTCGCTAGACGCTACCCGCTGTGAAGGCAAAGGCAATTGTCAGGATGGCGAAGTCTGTCTTACCCATCACCTGTGGCAGGATCTGAGCGTGCAAATCCATCATTTTCTGGATGGTATTTCTCTCGCTGATCTGGTGGCACGGGGCGATATCCAGCAGGTGCGCCAGCGGCAGGATGACCGTCTACAGCACAAACCTTTATATGATGCCGAGCGTCATATCGCATGCAGTGAAATTCTTTAGTTGATGTTGAGCCGTTAGAACGTGAAGCCCATTTCTGAATCCAGTCCATTACGCAAGCCCATTTATCTGGACTATGCCGCAACGACGCCGGTAGCGCCGGAGGTGGCGGAGGCGATGATGGCCTGTATGACGCTCACCGGTAACTTTGCCAACTCGGCGTCTCGCTCTCATGTGTATGGTTGGCAGGCGGAAGAAGCTGTTGAGGATGCTCGTGGGCAAGTCGCGGCGCTGCTTCATGCCGACCCCCGCGAGATCGTCTGGACCAGTGGGGCAACTGAAGCCAATAACCTGGCGCTGAAGGGCGCGGCCGCTCGTTATCGCGAAGAACATACCGAAGGTGGCCATATCATTGTGTCTGCCATTGAACATAAAGCTGTGCTGGATCCCGCTCAATGGCTGGAGCAGCAGGGCTTTCAGGTAACGCGGTTGCAACCGGATGAATACGGCCGTATTCACAGCTCAACACTGCGTGACGCGTTGCGTAACGACACGTTTTTGGTGAGCATCATGCACGTTAACAATGAGCTGGGCGCAGTTAACGACATCGGTGAGTTAGGAACAATCTGCCGTGCCCATGGCTGTTTGTTTCATGTGGATGCGGCGCAAAGTGCCGGAAAGCTTGTGCTGGATATGCGAGAACAATCGGTGGATTTACTGTCCCTGTCGGCTCATAAGATGTACGGCCCGAAGGGCGTCGGCGCGCTTTATATACGGCGTGATCCGGCGGTCAAGATCGCCGCGCAGATTCACGGTGGTGGACATGAACGAGGTTATCGCTCGGGTACCTTGGCGACCCATCAATGCGTGGGTATGGGTAAAGCGGCTGAACTGGCCGCTGAACAAATAAGTGAAGAGCCGGTGCGCATTGCGGTCCTTCGCGATCAATTATGGCAGGGCATTGCCGACTTACCGGGCGTGAAATTGAACGGTCATCCGGAAGCACGTGCCTGTGGGCACCTGAATGTGGCATTTGCCGGTTGTGATGGTGAGATGTTGTTGCTGTCCTTGCGCGATCTGGCGGTATCAACAGGCTCCGCCTGTAACTCCGCCAGTATCGCCCCCAGCTATGTCTTAAAAGCTATAGGCCTGGATGATGATCTGGCACATGTCTCGATACGTTTCAGCCTGGGACGTTACACGACAGCAGAAGAGGTGAGCTTTGCCATTGAGCACATTCGCCAGGTCGTCAAACACTTGCAAAAACACTGAATTATTGCTGACAAACGGGTCAGTTAATAAAAGACATTCAAAAATAGCCGGTGAGCACAACCGGTAATGACAACAATATTGGTAACCGTTTTTAGTCGTAGTGAGTCGCAGAAAGACGACTCAAGATACTCCGGAAAAACCGGAGCAAAGGTGAAGTCATGACTGAACAAGTTGAACATCTGATCAAGCGCGAATACGCCGCCGGATTCCACACTACTATTGATTCAGAGACCCTGCCGCCGGGCCTGAATGAAGAAGTTGTCCGCTTTATTTCGGCCCGCAAAAATGAACCGGAATGGCTGTTGGATTGGCGGTTAAAAGCCTTTCGCGCCTGGCAGGAAATGGAAGAGCCCACATGGGCCCATGTACATTATCCGCCCATTGATTTTCAGGCAGTGTCTTACTATTCCGCACCCAAAAGCATGGCGGATAAACCAAAAAGTCTGGATGAAGTTGATCCGGAATTATTGAAAACCTATGAGAAACTCGGCATCCCCTTGCACGAACAAGCAGTATTGGCCGGCGTGGCCATGGATGTGGTGTTTGATTCGGTATCTGTGGTGACTACCTTCCGTGAAAAACTGGAAGAGGCGGGCGTGTTGTTTTGTTCTATTAGTGAAGCGGTACAGAAATATCCGGAACTGGTCAAGAAATATATCGGTTCTGTCGTGCCGCAAAAAGACAACTACTATGCGGCGTTGAATTCGGCAGTATTTTCCGACGGTTCCTTTGTGTACATCCCCAAAGGCGTGCGTTGCCCCATGGAGTTGTCCACTTACTTTCGTATCAATGAGCAAAATACCGGGCAATTTGAACGCACCTTGATTGTTGCTGATGAAGGTTCCTATGTCAGTTATCTGGAAGGTTGCACAGCGCCTATGCGCGATGAAAATCAACTGCACGCAGCGGTGGTAGAACTGGTTGCATTGGATAATGCGGAGATCAAATATTCCACCGTACAGAATTGGTACCCCGGCAACGAAGAAGGCAAGGGCGGCATCTACAACTTTGTGACCAAGCGCGGTGTGTGCCATACCAGTGCCAAGATTTCCTGGACTCAGGTAGAGACCGGTTCGGCGATTACCTGGAAATATCCCAGTTGTGTGTTGCGTGGCGATAACAGCGTGGGTGAATTTTATTCTGTGGCGCTCACCAATAATTTTCAGCAGGCAGACACCGGTACCAAGATGATCCATATCGGTAAAAACACCCGCTCGACCATTATCTCCAAAGGGATTTCTGCCGGGCGCAGTTCTAATGCTTATCGCGGATTGGTGCGGATGAATCCCGGCGCGGAAGGTGCGCGTAATTACACGCAATGTGATTCGCTGCTAATTGGCGATAAATGTGGCGCACATACGTTTCCGTACATTGAAAGTAAAAATCCTACGGCGGTGATTGAACACGAGGCGACCACCTCCAAGGTCAGTGAGGATCAACTGTTCCTGTGCCAACAACGCGGTCTCGATGCAGAAAAAGCCGTGTCTATGATCGTCAATGGTTTTTGTCGCGAAGTCTTCAAAGAGTTGCCGATGGAATTTGCGGTAGAGGCGGGTAAGTTACTTGAAGTCAGTCTGGAAGGTTCGGTTGGTTGATATCACAGCCAACAATATACCGAAACCTGTTTAACAATGAGTGGATTTGAATTTATGTTGCGTATCACCGATTTGCATGCCCGGGTTGAAGATAAAGAAATTCTGAAAGGCTTAAGTCTGACGGTAAAGCCGGGCGAAGTGCATGCCATTATGGGACCAAATGGTTCTGGTAAAAGCACCCTGGGTAATGTGTTGTCTGGCCGCCAAGGATACGAAGTTACCAACGGCAGTGTCGAGTTCAACGGACAAAATTTATTTGATCTTGAAACTGAAGAGCGTGCGCGCGAAGGTTTGTTTCTGGCATTCCAGTATCCGGTAGAAATCCCCGGTGTCAGCAACATGGAATTTTTGAAAGCAGCGGTTGATGCAAAGCGCAAGCATCAAGGTTTGCCCGAGTTGTCAGCCGTGGAATTTATGAAACTCGCGCGGGAAACCAGCAAGCGTGTCAGTCTGGATCAGGCGTTTTTAAAACGCGGTGTGAACGAAGGTTTTTCCGGTGGTGAAAAAAAGCGTAACGAAATTTTGCAAATGATGTTGCTGGAGCCGCGCTTGTGCATCCTCGATGAAACAGACTCTGGCCTGGATATTGATGCCTTGCAGGTTGTGGCTAACGGTGTAAATGCCATGCGTAGTGAAGAGCGCAGTTTTATTGTCGTGACTCACTACCAGCGCCTGCTGGATTACATTGTGCCGGATTATGTTCATGTATTGGCCGGTGGTCGCATCATCCGTTCCGGCGATAAAGAATTGGCGAAAGAACTGGAAGCAAAAGGTTACGGCTGGATTGAAAGCGAGGTAGCGTAATCAATGACTGACTTTCAACAAGACGCCGTGCGTTTGGCGGCACAGCAACAAAGTCCCGACTGGCTCGTCGGTTTGCGTCAACAGGCGGCAGAGGATTGGCTGCATGCGTCCTGGCCAACCCGCAAGACGGAGCATTGGAAATACACGCCGTTACTGGCTTTGCAAAAAGATGGTTTTAAACACTGGGCGCAACCCGCCGGTGATTGGCACAAGGCGGTTGAATTTATTGAATTGGATGCAACCAGACTGGTGTTCGTCAATGGTGTCTTTGATGCAGCCAGTTCGAGTTCGTTACCGGAAGGTGTGGTTCACTTTCGCGATGCAAACGACGCTGCGCGCGCTATCATTCAACAGCATCTGGGTAAAGTGGTTGATGCTGAGCGGCATCTGTTTGCCACACTCAGCAATGCCTGGGTTGCCGATGGCGTACTGGTCCATGTATCGCGCAACCAGACACTCGAAAAACCAATTTATATTGTCCATGTTTCAACGCCGGGTGTTGAACCGGCTATTGCCAACCAGCGTGTGCTGGTTGTATTGGATGAAAGCGCCCGCGCAGAAGTTATCGAACATTATGTATCGACGGATGCTACACAAAACGGTTTTGTTAACAGCCTCAGTGAAATTGTTGTGGGCGACAATGCGGAGTTGCAGCATTATCGTTTGAATCTCGAAGAAGAAAACCTGCTTCACTTGGGTGGCGTGCATGTGAATTTGCTGCGCAACGCTCGTCTGCGTGGATTCACCCTTGCACAGGGGAGTCGTTTGAAGCGCATTGATTATCAGGTTAATCACCGGGGTGCGGGTGCGGATCTGAATTTGCAAGGTATTTACCTGCCGCGCAATAACCAAATGGTGGATTACCACACCAATGTGCAGCACTGCGTACCCCATTGCACCACCAGCGAAATCTTTCGCGGCATTATTGCTGACTCTGCGCACGCTGTTTTTAATGGTCGGATTCACATTTTTCCGGATGCCCAGAAAACCCTGGCGGAGTTGAGTAATAAAAACTTGTTAACCTCGAACAAGGCCGAGGTCGATACCAAGCCGGAACTCGAAATTTACGCGGACGATGTGAAGTGTGCCCACGGTGCGACGGTTAGCCAATTAAATGCCACGGCGCTGTATTACCTGCAAAGTCGCGGTGTATCGCGGCAGGAAGCGGAAGTCATGATGAGCTTTGGGTTTATCAACGAGTTATTGCAGGATATCGCGGAACCCGCCGTACAGGATTACCTGTTGCCTCGCCTGGCCCGTTTATTCGGACGCGATAGCGAACTTTTACAACATTTACACCATGACTGATATGACCAGCATTGCAACCCTCGGCTTTGATGTCGAACGCATACGCCAGGATTTTCCGATTCTGCATCAGCAGGTGAACGGTCATCCGCTGGTATATCTGGATAACGCTGCTACCACGCAAAAACCCAATGCGGTGATTGACGCTATCGCCAATTATTACCGTGAAGACAACAGCAACGTGCATCGCGGCGCGCATACCCTGGCTGATCGTGCCACCGCAAAATTTGAAGCCGCGCGCATCACGGTAGCCAGATTTATTAATGCTCCCGTCATTAACGGATCTGCCAAACAAATTTTGTGGACGCGCGGCAC
>CAMPIG010000263.1 GCA_946886255.1 uncultured Cellvibrio sp.
AGACGCAATAATCGCCAACAACAGCACCAGGTTGAGGGTGTTGAGTTTTTTCATAAGGAGGGAATCGCAACCAACGGCATGCCCTAAGTATTGTAGAAAAATTGGGGATTGCCACTGAATAAATAAAGAAAATTGCGACAAGAAGTTGATCGAGAAATATTCTCATTGAGAGTAGTAGTCTCATGCCTGTCACGACTGTTGAGCATATTCTGCCGCTTCGTTTTGCGGTCGGGCTACAGGATAGGATAAAAAATTTTCCTGCGATATCGCTTAATCCGCCAATACTTGCACTTTTATCCGCTTAGCTACAAAAAATAATCGTAATTGCCAAAATTCCGTCAACATTTTGATTTTTGCAATGTCAGCTTTTAAAGCGATTCTAAATTTCATTTCCCTATCGTTGTGAAGAGGACATTCGAATGCTAGCGATGAACTACCGAGGCCCCCAACGTGTGCGGGTTTCACAAAAACCTATGCCCGAAATACTTCACCCGGAAGACGCCATTGTGCGCGTAACTCGCTCGTGCATTTGTGGCTCCGATTTACATCTCTATAACGGCAACGTACCGGACACACGTGTTGGTATGACATTCGGTCACGAATTTGTTGGTGTGGTAGAAGAAGTGGGCGCTGAGGTGAATAAGATTAAAATCGGTGACAGAGTTATTGTGCCGTTCAACATCGCCTGCGGCCGTTGCGCTTTTTGCAAACAGGGATTATTCGGCAATTGTCATGAATCCAATTCACAAGCGACTGCCGTGGGCGGCATCTTCGGTTACTCACACATCGCAGGTGGTTACGATGGCGGCCAGGCGGAATACGTGCGCGTGCCCTACGCCAACGTCGGTCCTACAGTCATTCCGCCAGGCATGGACCTTGATGACGCTGTGCTGTTGACCGACGTCGTACCCACCGGATACCAAGCGGCAGAGATGGGCGGCATCCAGCGTGGCGATACCGTCGTTATTTTTGGCGCGGGACCGATCGGCATTATGGCCGCGCGTTGTTCGTGGCTATTCGGTGCTGGCCGCGTGATTGTTATCGACCAACTCGATTATCGTTTGGAGTTCGCCAAAAATTACGCGCAATGCGAAGTGTATAACTTCAGGTCCCTTGAAGACCCGGTGGTGTTCATCAAGAAAACCACCGACTCACTCGGTGCCGATGTGTGCATTGACGCCGTGGGTGCCGAAGCCGCCGGCAGTGCCATGCAAACTATTACCGGCCGAAAAATGTTATTGCAAGCCGGCTCAGCGACAGCATTGCAATGGGCCATTAATTCGGTAAAAAAAGGCGGCATTGTTTCCGTTGTCGGCGTCTACGGCCCCACCGGAAATCTGGTCCCCATGGGCAATGTAATAAATAAAGGCATTACCTTGCGCGCGAACCAGGCATCGGTAAAACGGTTACTACCACGCCTGATTGAACATGTGCAAAACGGCATCATCAATCCAAAAGCCTTAATTACTCACCGCATTCCACTCGAAGACGCCGCCGATGCCTACCGTATTTTTTCGGACAAACTCGACGATTGCATCAAACCGGTACTCATCACGGCCACGGCCAACCAATAAATTTTTGTAGAGGAGAACATCATGGAAAATTTCGACAACGATCAATCCACATCTCCCGACATGTCACACATCAAAGGCTGGGGAATCGATGCCGATCCGAAAAATGATCCCACTTATCCCATGCGCAACCGTACAGAAGGCGGCGACAAAGGTCACAATTGGCAACGCCCGCCACTACAGGAAAAAACGGTAGAAGTACTGCACTCCATCGAACGCCCCAATTTAACCGCTGTGTTCGGCACCTCCGTACCACCTACCGGCCTCAGCGGCTGGATTCGCCGATGCGCTTTTAAATACAGCGAAGGCAGTTTTGGCCACTGGTTACCCTTGTTATTGGCGGACAGAGTGGCCGAAGTGGAAGGCGTGATTGATGATCTCTCTCACGGAAACCTGCCAAATATCTGCGCAGAACGTGGGATGAAAGCGCAGTGGAAACACGATCAACGCACCGTGATGAATAAAGTTACGTTAGGTTTGGGATTGCTGGCGGCGGCGGTTGTGGTGGGTGGTCGTAGTAGGGATCGATAATTTTGAAAACGGAATACCGAACTTAAAGAGCCGCTGCTTATTTGCAGCGGTTTTTTCTTATACGAAGCCACAAGATTCTCCCCTCTCGACACTCAAGTCTATCTTCATCATATTTTTTCCGTACGGGATAAAACCGTAATTTTATTCTGCGAAAAGTTCATTTCTTTACCGTACGGTAACTATTTGGTTGACCGCAGGGTATCTGAAGGCCCTGCGCACCCTAGGGTTAGAAGTGATTATCCAGCCGCGTGGGGGAGCTAAACACGAAACTTAGCCAAATGTAGATGGCTGATAAGGTTTTCAAATACCCTGCGGCCATCGTTGCTGCCCACGTTAAACTTATGTGGGGTATCATCAGACTCTACAGTCTCAGCTCCTCCATCAATCATTGCTTCATGGAGGGAGTTCATTGGAATTTTGAAGTTTTTATTGTTGCTGAATACATGGAAATTTAAAATTCCTTGTACGCCTAATAATTTTGCCGCTTGCACAATGGCCTTGCATACACCTTCATAAAGTTTTTTATTGGCTTTAACAATTACATCGCGGCTAATTTGGTGCTCATTTTCAATATTTAGATTTTTCACATATATATCGCTTATTAAATCGGACGCTTTGACTCCATAGCAGCGCATACCGATTCTCACAGCTGCGACAATATCTTCAGGCTTTTGTGCATCAATCCCAAAAATCCAATAATCTTTTTCTATTTTGGCTGCCCATTTCTGAGGTGCTACGCTTTTATCTTTAAAACCTGATATTGAAACGCCGTGTTTAGATTTCCATACGCCAATGTCGTCATAGCAGGTTCTCAATACAAACTCTTTCTTATCCCTACCGTTATTAAAAATAATGTCTGCGTCAGTCTTGTAAGCTGGGCTTGCTTCTGCAATCGTCAGAGCTCCCTTCTTCTTTAACATTTTATTTGGCTCCTTGATTGCTATCAGCTAATGACTCTGAGGTCCTTGCAAATACATAGCAATCCCCGCCTTGTTCAGTTATCAACCTATTTGCGTTAATGATCTGCGCACTTCTAGTGGAGTTATCAGTGAACTTTTCTACTTCAAAACTGCAAATATCGTATGTTTCGATTAATTCCATCTCCTCGCTTTTTAGAAACAATTCAAATTTTTCCTGGGCTATTTGTTGCGATTTCGCAGAGACTAAATAGACACCCAGTATCCAATCAGAGCCATCGAGGTTCATGGGCGAAAATGGGCTAAGGGAGGCTTTATGATCGAAAATCCAGGTTTTGTTACCATTCATGGTTTGAGTATCCGTATGTACTGGCGATTAGGATTTGTGGAATTCTACTATTAACAACTTTGAAATGAGTGAATGTGGTCTAAAAAATTAAAATTTTACCTTTTAACTCATTTTAGAAAATATAGCCTCAAAAGCGGCTCCGCATTGGGTTGGGTGAGACAGGTTATTGCAGGATTTGTTGAGTTTGGGTATATCTAGGCTTTGCGCTGTTTTGGAATAATAGCCAAAACGGCCCCTCATCCCTTAGGTCTGCCATCAGCTTGGATCTTTATACCCTTACCGGGAGGGGGCGGCGGCAGGGAAATATCGTGTTATTCGCATTTGCTCCGATGTCGTCTATTCTTTCATAAACAGAATGTATGGGATTAATCTGTACCCGCTTGGCATATCCTATGGAACAGGTTCATCGGATGATTTGGCTTTTCCGCTGCAAAAGTTCCTCCTCGTGATTTGACTCGCATCAGGTCCCACTAACTCTACATGATTTTTTGCGCCCCTTACCGGCTATCCAGCCGTACAGCAGTTTCTTGTTTCGCCTATGCATGATCTGCCTAAAAACCAATACGAAAAGAGCGTAGGCGGGGCGGGGTTCTGATGGCGCGCTGGGGAAGAAGTCGTGGATGTTATATGCGAAGCGATTTATGTGTTCACATTAAAAGGGTGACTGTAAGAAGGAGAGATTTCCTTTTGCCCAAAGCGAATATTAAATTCTAGATACAGTAGTTTCAACAAGCCAACCTAACTGATAATCATAGGGTATTTTATGATCGGTTCTACATGGAAAAAATGGGACTTGCATCTTCACTCCCCCTTTACAAATCAAGAGAATAAATACGGAACAACAACTATTGATGAGTTTATTGACCGAGTTATATCGGCGGAACTAGCAGTTATTGGTGTGACAAATTATTTTTTCTTTAAAGATAATGAGATTGAAGATATTAGAGAAAAAATTAAGGAAAAAAAGTCCAATATAACGGTATTAGGTAATCTAGAGTTTCGTATTGATCAACAAAATAAGGATGGGGAGTGGATTAATGTTCACTGTCTATTTTCTGAAAGAATAACCACTCAAAAAATTAATGAAATATTTTCATCCCTTGCTGTTTCAAACACAACAGAAGAAGTTAAAGCAATTTACTGTTCGCATCGATCCTTTTCAGAAAAAGGAATAGATACGAGTAGCGCCACAGTAAAATTTGATTCACTCTTAGAACATCTCAATAAAAACTTAAAGTTTGGGGAAGAATTTTTAATTGCAGCCTGTCCTAATGGTTATGGGGGTTTTAGGCCTGATATGACAGAAGGACGGTCTCTTGCTGTCGCGCTAGAAATAGAGAAAAGATGCCAGATAATATTTGGAAGGCCACAAGATAGAGCATTTTTCTTGGATGAGGCTAGATATGCAACTGCAAAACAGAAACCTGTTTTCTATTGTTCTGACGCACATACACTTACTGCTGTAGGAAAAGTCTATTCTTGGGTGAAAGCAAAACCAACTTTCGAAGGGTTAAGGCAAGCACTTATTGAACCTGATCTAAGAGTGCAACAAACCGATGATTTTGTAGAGAAAAGATACATAAAGCCTCATTTTAAGTCCGTAGAAATTGGTGGAAAAGTGTTTGCTGGGCAAGAAATTACATTCTTTAAACAGACAATACCGCTTAATCCGAATCTTGTCGCTATTATCGGTGGAAGGGGTACTGGAAAAAGCCTGTTTCTCGACGCAATGCACTCCAGATTTCACCACCAAGCGGAATTAACGAATGCACGGCGAATAAGCGGGGAAGAAGTCTGCGTCGAATTAGATCAGGGCGATGGAACCATATTAAGATTTGACTCGTCTGCAAATATATATTCTTATCTTCATGTGTCACAGGGTGATGTACAGCACTTTAGCCAAAAGCCCAATGATCTTAGTAATGAAATAAAAAAAATGTTGGGCATCTATGGTGTAGAGTTCGATTCGGTAACTAGTTCGGAGATCTCCAGTATCTTAAGTAAATATCGATCATTCGTAGAATATTGGGAGGATACCGACCGACAAGGCCAACGTACAAATACGCCAGAGTATCAACAGGGAATAATCGACAGCAACAACCAGCTGATAGGAACTCTAACTAATCCAAAAAATAGTGCTTTGATAGAGCAGTACCAAAAAAACTCAAAGAGCATTAACGAAAATACGAATTATATAAATGAGGCGCGAGTTGCTTTGTCGGTTATCGAGAGAAACCTGCTAGAAATAAATCAGAAGGTTTCGCAGTTAAACTTAAGTACGTTCTCTGAGAATGAACTTCCGATTTTAGATAGAGAATTGTTTTCAAAGCAAATTTATCAAAATATTGAAAAATGCTCAGTAACTATCTCTAGTTTAGAAAAATTTAACAATGAGATTGCCGCACAGTTTAGGTTGCAAGGAATTAACCAAGATATATCCTCTTTGCTGAGTAAGATTACTGAATATCAGCTTGCAATTGACAGAGCTACAGCAAGGCTTCAGGAAATTAATCAGAAAACAAATGAGTACCATGAATTTGTTAGAAGACGTGCAGAGCTTTCATCAAGGTATGCTGATTTTTTAAATGAGCAGAAAGATAATATTGACAATGCGTTCAGAAAATTGAAAATTGCAAAACCTAATTGGGATGATAAACAGAATCAGCTGGTCCAGCTAATACTGTCGGATATCCATATCAATGGAAATGTTATTTTTAACATAAAGCAATTTTATGCTGGGCTGGAAGAGTGTGTTAATAGAGGAAAATTCAGAAGCACAAATGAAAAAAGTTCGCTGCAAAGATTGCAAGAAACGTTTTGTGTGAATTCAGCTTCCGATTTGTTCGATTTGTTCGATTTGTTGGGGAATAAAAGAATAATTAATTGTGATGGTGTTCCTACGTCAATTGAAGATTTTTTCTGGAAGCAGGAGTACTTTAATAAAGGAGGTCGATTTGAGCTGCTGAATTATTTATATTCTCCGGCAAGTATTAAACAATACCTCTACACTAACGCAGATTTTCAGTATAAAGGAAAAACAGTAGAAAAACTTTCAGTTGGTCAGAGGGGGACATTCTACGTTTGCCTTAAGTTGGCTACAGATCCTTTTGGAAGTCCGTTTGTATTTGATCAGCCAGAGGACGATTTAGATAATGAATTTATTATGCAGCAGCTTGTTCCGCTTTTCAGGGAAATAAAAAAATATAGGCAAGTAGTGATCGTAACGCACAATGCAAATTTGGTTGTGAATACAGATGCAGAACAAATTATTATTGCTGACAATCAAGGAGAAAATATTCGATACACATCTGGAGCCGTCGAAGACGGGAGTATTATCGAGAACTCAGGAATTAGGGCCAATATATGCAATATTCTTGAAGGAGGAAGCTATGCGTTCGAGCAAAGAGAGCGAAAGTACGGAATACAAAAGCTTCCAGGCTGAATGTCCTTGTTTTTTTGGAGTGCGTTACCGCAACGGCAATCCCAAATATTT
>CAMPIG010000264.1 GCA_946886255.1 uncultured Cellvibrio sp.
GTACATCATTAATCCGGAGGGTGTGTTGGTGTATGCCGGTGCTATCGATGATAATGATTCGGCCAATCCGGCGGTGATTCCGGATTCCAAAAACTATGTTGCCGCTGCGTTGGATGAAGTGTTGGCTGGTAAGAAAGTTAGTACCGCTGCGACTCGTCCATATGGTTGCACCATAAAGTATTGATACGCCAACTTCCCATTCAAGCCTCCCGCTCAAGCGATAGAACATGAAGCATTCATGTTCTATCGCTTTATTTCTGTTTCACCATTGACTATTCCGCTGTTCAACCCCAATCTATTGGGCATCGCTCTCCTCGGCTCCCGTAGATGCAAAACTTCTCACTTCATTCCAGACTTTCCATCCCCTTGTGGCGATGGTCGCTGGCATTGTTGTTGGTGTATGGTTTTGGGCTAACGGCCAACAGCCAATATCCGGTTGCTGTCGATGACCAGTCCGGGCATGCCAATGTAGTTGCCACCCTTGATGTCCCGCTGGCGTATAGCCAACACATCGCGCTAGCCAAGCGTCCCAATTCCAATCAAAAAGATGAAGACGGCCCACAACCCTGGGGCTTGTTGCTGGTTGAACTGCCGCATCACGCGGTAGCCAATCTGGTTTATCGCCTTCCCGCCTTACCGGAAATCCATCCTTCACTGAGTTCGGTTGTCCAACAACCGCGCATCCCGCGCGCACCGCCGCTGGCGTAATCCCTTCAAAAAAAACATAACACTTGTTTGCTTTCGCACTGCGACGGCTTCGTTGAGGATTACCCATGAAAACCCTGGCTTCCCGGGCTGTTGTTTACAGCCTGATTATTTTGTTTGGCTTATTAAGTGCACTACCCAACACGCTACCGGACAATATTCTCCAGAAATTGCCCGACTGGTACGCGCAAAATCAAATCACGCTCGGCCTGGATTTACGCGGTGGATCACACCTGTTGATGGAAGTGGACACCAGCGATTTATTAAAGACCGACAACCAGCAATTGGCAGATCGACTCACCGGCGAATTGCGTACCGCACGCATTCTCTACAACACGCCGGTAGTTACCGCTGACAGTATCAAAATCAATATTCTCGATGCGAAACACATGCCTGATGTCGCACGCATGGCGCGCGTGTTAATTAAACCGGATGGCGGCACGGCACCGGTTTATGAGATCAGTGAAGAGCAGGGCACTCTGATTATTCAAACCACCGAATTGCGTCAGCGCAACCTCACCAAAGACGCCGTCGAACGCAGCCTGGAAGTCGTGCGCCGTCGGTTGAACGAAACCGGCCTGGTTGATCCCATGATCACGCGCCAAGGGGCAGACAGCATTCTGGTGCAATTGCCTGGCGTGGATGATCCGCAACATATCCGCAATTTATTGGGCACCACCGCGCGCATGACCTTTCATTGGGCAGCCAATGAAAAATCCCGCTTGCACACCAAAGTGATCAGCGTACCGGGTCAGTTGCCCAGCGAACGCTATCAATTGGAAGAGCGCGTTGCGCTCGAAGGTAAACACGTCAGCGATGCGAGCCTGGGGTTTCACCAGGACACCGGCGAACCGGTAGTAAATTTTCGTTTGGATAAAGACGGCGCGCGTCGTTTTGGCGACATGACTGAAAATAATATCGGGCGCGCGCTGGCCATTGTGCTGGATGATCGTGTGATTACCGCTCCCGTTATTCGCAGCGCGATTACCGGCGGCAGCGGTGAAATCAGTGGTGCATTTACCAGTGCTGAAGCGCATGACCTAGCATTGCTGTTACGCGCCGGTGCCTTACCTGCGCCCTTGCATGTGATTGAAGAACGCACCGTCGGCCCCGACCTCGGCAGCGATGCTATCTCCATGGGGCTCACCACTGGTGTGATCGGCGCGTTATTGGTGCTGGCCTTTATGGTCGGCATTTACGGGCGTTGGGGTTTGATCGCCTGTTTCGGTTTGGCTATCAATATCGGTATAGCCTTTGGTGTGTTGAGCTTGCTCGGTGCAACCTTAACCTTGCCTGGTATCGCCGGATTTATTTTAAGTATCGGTATGGCCGTCGATGCCAATATCCTGATCAACGAACGCATCCGCGAAGAAACCCAGCGCGGGCAAAATGCGCGCGGCGCATTGGATGCCGGGTTCCGGCGAGCCTATGGCACCATCCTCGATTCCAACGTTACTTCGCTCATCGCCATCAGCTTATTATTTTTATTCGGCAGCGGACCCGTGCGCGGCTTTGCTGTCACCATGGCGGTTGGTTTGCTGGTGTCCATGTTTACTGCGATTTCTGTGACACGCTTGATCATGGAATGGCGAGTGAATCGTTTAGGCAGAGAGCAACTGCAAATTTCCGGCATCAAAGCACTCGACCGCATCAGCAGCAACACCATTAATTTTATGCGCGGTCGATTTGTCGGTATTACCGCATCGGCTATTTTATCTCTCGCCGCCATTACATTGTTTGTTAAACCCGGCCTTGAATACGGCATTGATTTCAGCGGCGGTAGCGTTATCGAAGTACAAGCACCCGATACATCGGTGGAAACCCTGCGCGGCGGATTACAGCAACACAACTTCCCGCAAGTCGCCATCCAGGAATTTGGTGCAAAAGATAATTACCTGATGCGCCTACCCATGCAAGATGCCGTCGCTGTTGCCAGCGGCGCAATGGTAGAAGGCGTAAAAGCTGCTGTACTGGAAGTCTCACCCGACGCAAAATTTCCGCGCACGGAAATCGTCGGGCCGCGCGTTAGTGGCGATTTTACCGATGCCACCATCCTGGCCATTTTATTAGCCGGCGGCGGCATGCTCGCCTATTTATGGTTCCGGTTTGAATCACACTTCGCTATCGGCGCAACACTTACACTCGCATTGGATTTAACCAAGACCATCGGTTTCTTCGTACTCGCCGGCGTGGAATTTAATTTAACCGCCGTCGCCGCCTTATTAGCATTAATCGGTTATTCGGTTAACGACAAAGTCGTGGTGTTTGACCGCATCCGCGAAAACCTGCGCATCACACCCGACAAACCCCTCGCGCAATTATTAAATGAAAGTATCACTTCCACCTTAACGCGCACCGTATTCACCTCGGTCACCACCTTCCTCGCACTCCTCCCCATGGCCATCGCCGGCGGCAGCGCCGTAGCAAGCTTCGCACTGCCCATGCTATTCGGCATCGTCATCGGCACCAGCTCCTCCGTCTTCATCGCCGCCCCCATCGTCTATTGGATGGGCCAACGCCGCCTGCGCAAAGGCCTAAGCCAACTACGACCCGACGCCGAACAACGGCGCGCAATGGTAGACGAACTGCCGTAATCGTCGTGAAGAAAGCCACCTTAATCGGTGGCTTTTTTTATGGGGCTGGGTTGGATTGATTGTGCCGACTGGGGTAAACGGCCTTGCAGGCTCATATTTTTTGAAGATGTGTACAGTAGATAATAATACCTTATTGATCAAAAGGTTAGGGTGCTTTACCAGCATCGGGATATGAGGCTCTATGATTGTTTTGCAAACAATTAATAGGGCGGTGTTGCACTGGAAACCTTGACGCATAGGGGCTTTCAGCCTAGGTTTGTTCAATTATGGTTTCGAGAATATGAGGCGCGAAGCAAGTGGCCTCCGGGGCTTATATCTGGAGTTGGCGGTAAGAAGCCATTCGTAAATTGTTTGGCATCAGTGTGTTAGGGCTGACCGTGGAAAAGTTGATATGAGCCTCAGTGATTGTTTTGTGATGAGCCAGATTCCGGAATAACTTGTCTCCAGCCTTGACGCTTCAAGGGTTTCGGCTTAGCTTTGCGGGAAAGTGGGGGCGGGGATATAAGGCTCCGGGAAACGGCCTTCGGGGCTACGATTTAAATGTTAAGTAGAATTACAAAATATGAAATTGCTTTCGCGGGAAGAGTTGTTGGACAAAATTTCGGAGCTAGAATTTTACCCGGAACTTACTACGGATTTAGGTATTTATCTTCAAAATTACCTATTTGGCAAAGACTTGCAGGTTGTTAAAGCTCTTTTAGTGGCCGGCGCAAATCCTAATCCAGAAAGTAACTTGGACTGTTGGCTACATCATTTTCTTCACGAGTACAGGAGCAACAAAACCTTACATGGCGAACTCATTCTTGCCATAGTTGAAACTCTTCTTGAGCATGGCGCTAATCCTAATCGTGTTTGGTGCAATAATTTGCGTGCTTATGACTATGCTATTTCTTATGAGGTATTACCATTTACTTCTCTATTGGAAAAATATGGCGCCAATACTGAACTGCGGGAATCAATTTAGAGTGTACTTAACAAAGTGTACCAACTCGCGCACTTTGTGCGCTGGACAGTTTTTAAGTCGCAGCTTTGTGGTTTTGCTGCGCAAAAGTAACCCACAAAGCCGCAACTTAAAAACTGCCGTTGTACACGGCGTTATGTGTCTAGCGAGCATCAGATATGAGCCAACACTATGTCTTCATTAAAAAGGGTGATATTAGGGATTTCGATGATATCTATGAAGGAATGATTCCGGATCCGATTTTATCAGCTGACGATCTAAAGACTCTCTTGAGCAGTGAATTTGAGTTAACCCAGTGGGATCTATTTGAAAACCGGAAGCTCGTTGGCAAAAACCCCGAGAAACACATCGAAGTTACCGTCGACGCGGTGGGCGACGAATCTGCTCGCATGGTCACAGTCAATGGCATCGGCCAAAAGGCAGCTGATGCTTTAGCGGCGAAACTCGATTTAAGTGAGTTGGAGTGAAGACACATAACAATCGCAGGCACAGCGACGGCTTTTCCATTGCGGCTGCGCCTCCATTACAAAGCCGCGCGTGCTGCGGGCGTTATTTTCGCGAGTTGTTTTGGTTTATATAGTTTAGGCGTGGAATTTGAGTGAGGTGTTTTTGTTCTTGGTGCCTCAATGAGCGAATGCAACAACAAACAACATTCGCCCTTGCATTGAGAGTTGCCATTAAGAAAAATAGCTGTGAATATCAGCTGCGGTAATATTAACCGGTGCCATGGTTGGCAGTTGCAAAAACCTGCCTTCGTTCAATCGTAAACCATCGCTCCAATAACAATACGCATCTGTACACGCCCTGCGGGCGTCGGACGCGCGTTCCGCGCGCCGCAGTGCTCTAGCGTTATGAGTAGATAATGAAATTCCCGTTCTTGAGAAAGAAGTTCAAATCGCTTGATATCGCTTTCGCGTTGTTTATTTGGATGTTTTGGGGCTTTTTAGAGCGTGCCTATTTGAGTGGCGAGCTTTATCTTCGGGGAATTGAAATAATCCGAGAAGATCGGCCACTATTGTTCTGGCCGTTGTTTTGCGTTTTGGCTATCGCCTTCCTATGCTTTACATACGGTTTTCTATTCAAGGAGCTTCCTTCGAGGGCACCCGAGTATGATCATCACGGAAACATCGATACGAAATCTTAACAAGAGGGGAAGTGGATGGAAGGCGACACTCATAACCAGGCGCAGCACTACGCCGCCGCAAGCGTCGGCGGGACGCTCGTAAACTCGCGCCCGTGTGCTTGGCGTTAGCTGCAGAGGGACGCAGGTGCTATGCTCGAAGTCTTTTTAACAGCATTTGGTGGGGCTGCAGCTGCATTGGCGCTTGCAGCCTACTTGGGCCGCAAGTTTATCGACATACAAGCGTCGAAAGCATTGGAGCGCTACAGGTCTGAACTAGAGCAGAAGTCGGCAACCCTAAAGACGGAGCTCTCAATCTACGCACATGAGCAAAACGTTGGTCTATCTCGCATAGACGATCAGCGTTCCCGTGCAATACAAGAAATATATGGGTTGGCCATGAAATGGCACGATATTTATTTGGAGATATGCCAGCCTAGCGAACCAAGCTTTCCGAAAGCGGAAATGAAACTCCAGCAATACTATAATTGGTCCACAAACCTTGTGAAAGCTGCTGAAGATATTTCCGTCAAGGTCAGAGATTCTGCGATTTTTTTCCAGCAAGATAGTTACGCCGTAATAGGAAAGTTCGGAATGGCGGCAATGGACCTTAGCTGTCAGTTCTATGACAACACCTTCGGCAAGGTGAATATGTCCAAAGATCCTGAATACGATGTATTCTTTCCGCTGATCGAGCAGGAACGGAAGGCTTTAGCAAGTACTTCACAAGAAGAATTCTCGCGCTTGCAGAATCTGCTCGTGGCAGAGTTCCGAAAGTTGATGAAGGCTGAAAGGGAGCCCAGAGTAAAGTAATGAGCATCGCAGCTAACAAAGGGCTCCAGCCGACCGGTTTTCCGCTGCCGCTCCAAACCGGCGCCTGAGCCCAGGCGTTATACAAGGGCTTAGCCATGAAGAATATCGAAATATTTGATTGCTACGTCGCAGAAATATTTGCAAAGCTCTATGAAGATTTTCCCGTTCCTGCCACGCTAGATTTGACTTGGCTAGACACGAAAGCAATATCCGACGAAGATGAACACGAAGAAATTTTTCATAAAATATCGGTTTACGAGCATACAGTTCGGTGGCTAATGTCGGCTGGCTATATAAATGTTGAAAACATTAACTCTCAACGAGCCTATGGTGCAGTATTGTCAGCGAAGGGATTAGAAATACTTAAAATGCCAGTGTCCTTACAGCAGCCGAAAGAGTCACTCGGTGAATTTATAATGGATGCAATGAAAGCTGGCGCTAAAGAGTCAGCTGCAAGTCAAGCAAAGTTAGCAATTACAAGAGGCTTGGCACTCTTGTCACAATATGTATAACAATTCGCACCTGTACACGCCCTACGGGCGTGGGACGCGCGTTACGCGCGCCCCAGTGCTCGGCGTTATATTTTTTAAGTTCTTCCATGTCCAATAAAATAAAGCAGGTAGCTCAAAGACATTATTGCGGGT
>CAMPIG010000265.1 GCA_946886255.1 uncultured Cellvibrio sp.
GTGATATACAAACCGGATTCCACTTTGCAGCGATCACCTAACGGAATGCCGATACCGGCATTAGCACCGATCAAGGATTCCTTGCCCACAGAAATGACAATGTTCCCGCCGCCGGACAGTGTGCCCATGGTTGAGCTGCCGCCACCCAAGTCAGAACCAGCGCCGACAAACACACCGGCAGAGATACGCCCTTCAATCATTGCCGGACCTTCGGTACCTGCATTAAAGTTCACAAAACCCTCGTGCATGATGGTGGTGCCTTCACCGAGATACGCACCCAAACGCACGCGCGCTGTGTGGGCAATACGCACACCTTTCGGTACGACATAGTTGGTCATCTTGGGAAATTTATCGACGCAGGCCACTTCCAATAATTCGCCATTGATGCGTGCTTGCAATTGACGCTCTGGTAATTCTGCAAGATCAACGGCACCTTGGTTGGTCCAGGCTACATTGGGTAACACGCCGAAGATGCCATTCAAATTCGTGCCATGGGGTTTTACCAGACGATGCGATAATAAATGCAACTTCAAGTAGGCTTCGGGCACGGACGCTGGGCCGGTATCATTTTCCAGCAGGGTCACAACCAGGGGGCGTTGGCTTTTGCTCAGCGTGCGCGCAACAGCAGCCTGGATTTCGTCGCCGACACCCGCCAGTGCATCGGCTAATTCGGCAGCTTGTGCCGGGGTGATGTTGATCGCGTGGTTGCCACCGGTGTAGTTCAGGGTTTTGGTAATGGCATCAACGGTATTGGCCGAGGGATTCAGCAGAGGCTGCGCGTAAAAAATTTCAAGCCATTCACCTTTGGTATTGTGGGTGCCGACACCTAGTCCGAGGCAGTAAAGAGTTGTCATAGTCTTTCCTATTGCTTGCGAGTAAAAATTCTTTTTTGTCGGATTACGCCGCTGTGCGGCTAATCCGACCTACGGAGTGCGAGGGTAGGTCGAATTAGCCGCAACGCGGCGTAATCCGACACATTCTCCAATTAACCAAACACCCGCGCATAATCCGCCGCCTTAAAACCCACCTGTTGTTGCTTGCCGGTATCCAGCAATGGCCGCTTGATCAAAGTTGGGTTTTTCACAATCACCGCCACCGCTGTTTGTGCATCAAAACTGGATTTGGTCGCTTCATCCAGTTCCTTCCAGGTGGTACTGCGTTTGTTCACCAATGTATCCAGGCCAATATTATTAATCCACTGATTAACCTGACTTTCGGTCAGGCCATCAACGCGAAAGTCGTGAAAGCGATAATCGATTTGCTGTGTTGCCAACCAGTCCCGCGCTTTCTTGACCGTGTCACAATTCTTGATGCCATACAGGGTAATCGTCATAACCAATGCTCTTTTCAAATCAGGCTTTCAATACAATCTTCGGTTTCTTACGATTGGGATAACAGGTACGACAAATATCGCACACAGTGCCGTCGCAAGTTCGCGCGCTACAATGCTCGCGGCCGTAATAAATGATCTGCAAGTGCAACGCATTCCAGGTTTCTTTAGGAAACAAACGCTTTAAATCTTTTTCCGTTTGCACCACATTTTTGCCGTTGGTCAGTCCCCAGCGCTGCGCCAGTCGATGAATATGTGTATCCACCGGAAAAGCTGGATGTCCGAATGCTTGACTCATCACTACGCTGGCGGTTTTGTGACCCACGCCCGGTAAGCGTTCCAATGCATCCCAATCTTCCGGTACGTGCCCGGCGTGTTCATTCACCAGGATTTGTGACAACACAGAAATCGCTCTGGACTTTTGTGGTGAGAGACCGCAGGGCCGAATCACGGCCTGAATTTTTTCTACCGGTACCTTGGCCATGTCAAACGGATTGTCAGCAAGTTTCCACAACGCCGGTGTAACCTGGTTGACCCTTTCGTCTGTGCATTGCGCCGAGAGCAGCACCGCAACTAACAGGGTGTAAGGGTCTTTATGCTGCAAAGGAATCGGTGGCGCAGGGTAGAGCGCCTTTAAGCGTTGCAGGATAAAATTTACCCGCTCTTGCTTGGTTAAATTTTTGTCACTGGTCATAAACTGTTAACAAATGTCTTGATACGCTGAGCCGCTTCGATACATTCCGCCAAGGGTGCAACAAGAGCCATACGAACATAATCTTCGCCGGGATTTAAGCCATCACAAGTACGCGCCAGATAGCTGCCCGGCAGCACGGTGACGTTTTGCTGGGTAAACAACTGTTGCGCGAAATCGTCACCACGAATGGGTGTTTTAGGCCAAAGATAAAAACTGGCATCGGGCATGGAGACATCGATCACACCTTCAAGAATATCCAGCACTGCTTCAAATTTTTGGCGATACGCAATGCGGTTAGCGCGCACGTGCTCTTCATCTTTCCAGGCCGCCGCACTGGCCAACTGGGTGGGAACCGGCATAGCGCAGCCATGATAGGTGCGATAAAGTAGAAATTTTTTCAGGATATCCGCATCGCCCCCGACGAACCCTGAGCGTAAGCCGGGCAGGTTAGAACGTTTGGACAAACTGTGGAATACCACGCAGCGTGCAAAATCGTGGCGGCCTAACTCGGCACAGGCTTGCAGCAACCCGGCGGGAGGCTGTTGCTCATCAAAATATAATTCGGAATAGCATTCATCGGATGCGATGACAAAATCATACTGATCCGCCAGGGCAATCAGTTTTTTTAATTGCGCGCTGCTCATCACCGCGCCGGTGGGGTTACCGGGTGAACAGATAAACAACACCTGGCAACGGCGCCACACCCCCGGATCTACTGCATCAAAATCCGGAATAAAATGATTCTGCGGTGTGCAATTGAGAAAAAAAGGCTCGGCCCCGGAAAGAATCGCAGCACCCTCATAAATTTGGTAGAAGGGATTCGGACTCACCAACAGCGGCGCGGACTGCCCACGATCGACAAGTGCCTGTGCAAACGCGAACAAAGCTTCGCGCGTGCCGTTAACTGGTAAGACATGCCTGTCTGCATCAAAGCTGCCTGGTTTTAAGTGGAAGCGTTGCGTTGCCCAGGTAGCAATTGCCTGGCGTAATTCCGGCAATCCTTTGGTAGTGGGATATTGGGATAATGCAGCAAGGTTATCGACGAGTGTCTGTAACACAAATGCTGGTGGTTCGTGTTTCGGTTCCCCGATAGACAAGGCAATGTGAGTCAAATGTGCCGGTGCAGATACCGCCGCTTTCAGCGCAGCCAATTTTTCGAAAGGGTAGGGATGGAGTTGTTGCAAATCCGGGTTCATTGTCAAAACTTCACATACGTTTGTAGGTCGGATTAGCCGCAAGGCGTAATCCGACGGGTTTACTGTTCAATGATAATGTCGGATTACGCCTTGCGGCTAATCCGACCTACACGCTTCTTCCTTATTGGCTGGTAACGCGTCGGTCCAATTGTTCGCAAATTTCCCTCTGCAAACGTTCGCACATATCAGGGTCGCTGAGCGGAAGCCCCTGGTTGTCCGAGATAAAGAAAATATCTTCCACGCGCTCACCAAGCGTGGCGATCTTGGCATTCTGCAACTGCACATCGAATTGCAAGAAAATGCGGCCGATACACGCGAGCAGGCCGGGACGATCCGGGCTGATGACTTCCAGCATGGTATAGCCGCTGATCATGTCATTGCTCAACGACGTGCGTGTAGGCATGGAGAAATATTTCAAGCGGCGCGGCGTGCGGCGGGTAATCACTTCGGAATAATTGTCCGCCAGGCGCAATTCATCTTGCAACGCATTGTGAATATTCTTCAGCATGGCCGGATTGTTGCCCAGAGGTTCACCGGTCTGATTGAGTACAAAGAATGTATCAATGGTGTACCCCGATTTGGAGTTGTAGATGCGCGCGTCCTGAATGGACAGGTTTTGTTGATCGAGCGCTGACGCGACTGCAACAAAGACATTCTTGCGCTCTTTGCTGCGCACAAAAATTTGCGTGGCTCCTGCCAATTCTTTATTGGTGGTCTTCTTGATCAGGATCAGTGGTGCATCGTCTTGCTGATCTGCTACGGCGGCAGTGTGCCAGGCGATATCCTGGAAACTCTCGCGCAGGAAATATTCCTCGCCCATATCGCCCCAGATTTGCCAGGCGCGTTCCGCACTGATCCCTTTGCGTTCCAGTTTGCGAATAGCGGCCTGTTGGGTTTCTTCTATCAAATCCTGTTTATCAATATTGTTTTCCAGTCCGCGACGCAACGCGCGGCGCGTATCCAGATACAACTGCCGCAACAAACTGGCGCGCCAGGTATTCCACAGTTCTTTGTTGGTGCCGTTAATATCGGCCACAGTTAAACAATACAGATAATCCAGGTGTAATTGATCGCCGACGCGCAGGGCAAAGTTGTGAATAATCTCCGGGTCAGAAATATCCTGCTTTTGCGCCACCGCCGACATCAACAAATGCTGTTCCACTAACCAGCACACCAGACGGGTTTCGCGCGGCGAGATACCATGTCGCTGACAGAACTCTTCAGCATCTACCGCACCCAATGTGGAGTGATCGCCGCCGCGCCCCTTGGCAATATCGTGATAAAGCCCAGAGACATACAACAGTTCCAGCTTGGGTAAACGGTTAACCACATGGGCGGCGACGGGAAAATCTGCTTTGGCCGATGGCAGCAGGAAATTACACATGTTTTGCACGACTTTGAGCGTATGTGCATCGACTGTATAAATATGGAACAGATCATGTTGCATCTGCCCGGTTACACGACCGAATTCCGGCAGATATAAACCCAGGATGCCGTAACGCGTCATGCGTTTCAGTTGCTCTACCAAACCAGCTGACTGTTGCAACAGCTTCATAAAGAGCTGGGTATTTTTAGCGTCGCGACGATATTGCTCATCAATAAGATAGCGGTTTTCACGTAACAGCCGAATGGTGGATGCGTGAACGCCTTCTATCTCAGGATGCTGCGCCATCAGCACAAAAATTTCTAACAGCGCTGACGGTCGCTCTTCAAAAACGGTGTCATGGATTGCTTCAATATAATTATCACGAATCTGAAAACGCTCGTTAAGCGGAACCACTGAATGCGCAACATTTTTGTTCAGAATCACTTCCTGCAAGAATTGCAGGAGCACGTCATTCAATTCGCGCAATGCCAGTACCGTGCGGTAATACTTATGCATGAACTGCTCGACCGCGAGGTTCTCGCTGTTGTCAGCGTAGCCAAATAGCTTGGCCAGTTCGCGCTGGTGATCGAACAGCAAACGTTCTTCAGCCCGTTTGGCCACCATGTGCAAACCGTAGCGCACTCGCCAGAGAAATTCCTCGCCGCTGTAGAGCATGGAAAACTCTTCTTCAGTGAAAAAATTCTTGCCGTGCAGTTGGCGTAACGTGCGGACCTGATAGTAGCGTTTGGCTACCCAGCAAATGACCTGGATATCGCGCAAACCACCGGGAGCATTTTTGATGTTGGGCTCAAGGTTGTATTCGGTATCGTTGTATTTTTGATGCCGTTGGATTTGTTCATCCCACTTTGCGCGAAAAAATTCATCAGCAGGCCAAAGTTGGTCGGGCGATGTGAGTTGTTGCAATTCCTGGCGCAGACTTTCGTCGCCAACCAGCGTGCGCGACTCCATGATATTGGTCGCCACGGTAATATCACTGCGGGCGATCTCCACGCATTGCTTGACAGTGCGGACGCTGTGGCCAATCTCCAGACCGATATCCCAAAGCAGCGTAAGAAAGCGTTCGATATTATCTTTGTAGGCAGGCAGTACAGCGGCGGTGTGCAGGATCAGTAGGTCAATATCGGAAAACGGATGAAGTTCGCCGCGACCGTAACCACCAACAGCTTCCAGGCTGATTCCTTCGGGCCATTCGAACTGATACCAGGCGTAATGGAGGATGCAATCGATAAACAGCGCGCGTTCGTAAACCAGCGTGCGAATGTCTTCACCTTCGCAGAAGCGTGCGTTGAATTGCCCGTTGGCCGCTGCCAGGGCGTCCTTGAATACCGTGATGATCGGTTTTTCTGTCAGGGCGCGACGAAAACGGCTTTGATCGAAAAAGAACAGCGGTCTTTCGAAGTAGGGCACCGAAGGGTTCAGCATGATCTAAAAAGTTTCTCCTGTCCGCGCCGTCAGGACTTCAACACCGTCTTTGGTTACCACCATAGTATGTTCCCACTGGGCGGAAAGGCGCCCGTCTTTGGTTTCAACCGTCCAGCCGTCATTTTTCAATTTGGTGTGTGGTTTACCCGCGTTGATCATCGGCTCGATGGTGAAGCACATGCCTTCGCGCAACACCATCCCGGTGCCCGGGCGGCCGTAATGTAGGATCTGTGGTTCCTCATGGAAAACCTTGCCGATACCATGGCCGCAATATTCGCGCACTACCGAGTAATAATTGCCTTCTGCATGCTGCTGGATTACATGGCCGATATCGCCCAATGTGCAGCCAGGTTTTACCATCCCGATAGCTTTGTACATGCATTCCTGGGTCACTTTAACCAAACGTTCCGCATGGGAAGCTGGTGTACCCACGAAATACATGGCGCTGGTGTCGCCGTGGTAACCGTCATAGATCACCGTGACATCGATATTGATGATATCGCCATTCTTGAGCACTTTTTTGTCTGACGGAATGCCATGACAGACCACCTGATTAACCGAGGTGCAGATAGATTTGGGAAAGCCGCGATAGCCGAGGCAGGCGGGGATGGCTTTCTGCACTTCCACGATATGGTTGTGGCAGATGTTATCCAGCTCGGCCGTGGTGACGCCGGGTTGCACGAAGGGGCCGATCATTTCAAGCACTTCGGCGGCCATACGTCCCGCAACACGCATCTTTTCGATTTCTTCAGGGGTTTTGATAGTCACAGACATGAGTGAACACTAACTCTCATTGGC
>CAMPIG010000266.1 GCA_946886255.1 uncultured Cellvibrio sp.
GCAGGATGCCGACGCCGAGCGTACAGGGATGTATTCACAGCGTGTCTGGCAACCCAACACCCTGCTGCTCGGTCTAGCCGAACAAATCTGAACTACATGAATGAACATTGAGGAAACGGTTATGAATAACCCTTATGGCATCGAAGCCCTTTGGAATCAGGGCGACATGGTAATCAAATCAGTAGCAGTAATGCTGCTATTGATGTCCATCGCGTCCTGGTATGTGATTGCGGTGCGCTCCTGGGGATTATTCAGATTGCGCAAACCCTCGCGCGCCTTGAGCGACTTTTGGCATGCACAAAGTTTTGCGGAAGGCCTGCATATTCTCGGTGACAATCGCGACGACAATCCGTTTCGTCGTTTGGCCGAAGATGGCCAGGCGGCGCTGGATCATCACACCAATCATAAAACCGATTTACATGGACACTTACCCTTAGCTGAATGGCTCACGGCATGTTTGCGCGGTTCAATTGATGAAAGCTCAGAGCGTTTACAACGCGGCTTGGCGATTCTGGCTTCTGTTGGCTCAACTGCGCCGTTTATTGGTTTGTTCGGCACCGTGTGGGGTATTTATCATGCGCTGGTCGGCATTGGTGTGTCCGGTTCTGCCAGTATTGATAAAGTCGCGGGCCCGGTGGGTGAAGCGCTGATCATGACCGCCTTCGGTCTCGCGGTCGCCATTCCGGCGGTGTTGGGTTACAACGCATTGAATCGTGGCAACAAAGGCATCCTCGGAAAACTCAACCGTTTTGCCCATCAATTGCACGCGTATCTGATCACCGGTGCACCACCGGCCAGCAGTAAATCCACCGCGCCAGTGACTAAACTGGACGCACGCAAAATTGCACAGAAAGAGGTTAGCTAAGATGGCATTCGGCGGTGGACTCGACGACAACGAAGAAGTCATGAGCGAGATCAACATGACACCCCTGGTGGACGTGATGTTGGTATTGCTGATCATCTTTATCATCACCGTACCGGTGCTCACCCACTCAGTAAAAGTGGATCTACCGCGCGCAGATAACACCATCAATGATGTAAAACCGGAGACGGTCAACCTCGCAGTGACCGCCAACGGTGTGTTTCACTGGAATGAAACCCAGGTCACCCTGGAAGAACTGGAACAGCGTCTGAGCGTCGCGGCGACACAAGAACCGCAACCGGAGATTCATATTCGCGGAGACCGGCAAGTGGATTACGAGCACGTCATCAAAGCCATGGCCGCCGTCCAAAAATCCGGTATTTTAAAGCTCGGCTTCGTTACCGAACCCGCACAATAAACTTAATAAAACCCGTAGGTCGGATTAGGCGGCACGCCGTAATCCGACACCTTACCTTGTTACACCTGTCCAACCATCACATTAATAAGCGGGTACTAATACTCCTTCGCCATCGACGTGCCGTCTTTCTTACGATGTACATCCGTCGTCACTTCGATGCCATTGAGCTTCATCATCGTCAGCGCCTTCCGAGAACCACTACTTTGCTTGTAAAGCGCCCGGGCTATCACGATCAGCTTAAAAATATATTGATTTCCGGTAATGGGGCAATGGTAAGGATTATTCTGAAAATCAATGAGCTCCTCAGCACAACCTTTCGGTTTATTCGAGGTGCCGTGGGTTGAGCTACAGGGTGATTTGGAAATACTCAATACAATCGTGTTAACCGAGGGAGAAGTTCGCAACAACCCTACATTTTCCTTAATGTATCGAATAAAAACGTCTTCGGCATGCTCACAGCCGTGTCGCTTGGATCTATTATTTTTCATTATCCCCAGAGACAACCCGTTCGAATTTGACCGGTTAAACAGATAGGCACTCCCATGGGTTGACATGCCCGAGCGGAACCACTGCTGATTGCTCATCTTGTCCTTCGACTTACCATAGCTGTACTTAGCTGGCATAGAATGATCCTCCACTTGATAGTCTTGATATCAGGCTATTTCCTGAAAATGAAGACTATCTACCGGATCTTGCGGGATGTGAATTACAGGAGATTACCACAATAAAAAAATGGGCTAATAGGGAGCAGCAACTTCGATGAAACTATCTGCGTTAAAATTATAAATAAGCTTCCCCGTTAAAGAGCGACTGGCATCAGACCATGCACCTGTGTTTGATTGCCGAATCACATAACGCTATGCATGACCTTTGTCATAGATCACCGGCATGCAGCCCTTCCATTTGCGCCATGAATCATCATTCGTTATCAAATCAGCCATTAAATGCGCAACATTAATACGGCTGGTTTTTCCCGGATTGAAAATAGCGCTGCGCGCAGGCGATGGATAAAGCTCGTACTCAGAGACAAGCGCTTCATCGATTAGTGTATCCGGCCTGACAACGACCCACTCGACAAATTTATCGTTCACGCTATCACTGGTACGCAGATAATCCGCAGCCTGTTCGTTATCGACATGCGGCGGTAATAGCAGGCGAATCAACCCAACAACGCACCGCTGACCAAACGAGATAGGCTCATCAAGATCGCGGTTGCTATTACCAGCTGTGTTCATCAATACGAATTTAACAGGGTTCTGTGGCTGCGACGCGCGGATGGCGTCGCATAAACGGCGGGCTGCGTTTGTGACCAGCTTACGCGGTGATCCATATATGCCTTTAAGCGTGAGATTGTGGCCCAAGCAGGATGCGATTGCTGTGCAACCGCTAAGGTGTTGTTTCATTTCCTCATCGCTGAGTTCGAGAATGCTTGCGTGGATGATGGAAAGGAATTCGTGGTTTCTAAGGTTATCAGGCAAGCTTTCAGGTGATCGGACGATCGCTTTTACGTGCTGACCGCGATTCAATAATTCCTGGACGAGTAATCGTCCGGTTGCGCCGCTGGCCCCTGCTATCAAAATCGTCATCGGTCGTCCTTTAATCGGCTAATACACTACTTATTTGCTCACGAACCCAGCGATGCGCGTTGTGCCTGTGATTACGCTCATGCCACACCATACCCACCGAAAATCCTGTAGAAACAGCGGGTGCTTTAATTAACATGAGATCACTACGCCCCGCTACCAGCCGCCACGGCACCAGTGCGACCAAATATGACTGCGCAACAATTTCCGGAACAAATAAAAATGAGGCAACGGATAGCACCACGTTGCGCGTATAGCCCATCGTTTGAAGAGCTTGATCTACCGGCGTAAAAAAATCGCCGCCGCTAAGCGACACCACAACATGTTCGAGTTGTACATATTCTTCAAGTGATATGCTGCCACGAAGTTGCGGGTGATCCTTCCGGCCAATCAGCACATAGTGTTCGTTGTACAAATGCCTGGTGCGCAGGACGGCCGGGGCAGCGTCCGGTGTCATCAATGCAAGATCCACTTCGCCGCGCATCATTTGAGAATCCAGCCGAGGCGGTTCCAGGTTACGCAGGGCGATTCTGATACCCGGCGCTTGCTGTCTGAGCGTCTGAATAAGCGATCGGCCGATGACGATTTGAAGGTAGTCGGTGCACGCAATAGTCACTTTCAGCTTCGCTAGTGTCGGATCAAAATGTTGATGCGTTCCCACGGTATCGCGCACCTGATCCAGTGCAAGGCGCAACGGGGCGAGCAGCTCCAGCGCCATGGCAGTTGGCATCATTCCCCGCTGGGTTGGAATTAATAACGGGTCATTGAACATATCCCGTAGACGGTTCAGCTGAGCACTGACAGCCGGCTGACTCAGATTCAGGCGCACGGCAGCCCTGGTGACATTCTGCTCTTCAAGCAGAGCCTCCAGCGTGGCGAGTAAATTGAGATCAAGTCGCTTGGTATTCATATCTTGGATACTAGAGCAAAAAATAATGAATTTCACTTATAGCTCATTTCCGTACACCATCACCCTACCCGTTACGCCCGAATTTCCCCGTCTGACAAGAGGATGATGGTTATGTCCAAGACCGTATTGATTGTGTATGCACATCCGGAACCCACATCGTTAACCCGCCTGTTCGTTGCGGCGACGGAACAAACCCTGACACAACAAGGCCACACCCTATTGCAGTCGGACCTGTATGGCATGGGCTGGAAAGCCGTATTTGATGAACAGGATTTTCCCCATCGCATAAACCCTGAGCGGTTAGCTTATGTGCAAGAGTCCGGACATGCTTATACCACAAACCAGCAAACAGAAGATGTAACAGCAGAACAACGCAAGCTGCTCGCTGCCGACGCCGTGATATTGCAGTTTCCCCTGTGGTGGTTTGGTATGCCGGCGATTCTCAAGGGTTGGATAGACCGTGTGTATGCTTATGGATTCGCGTATGGATACAAAGGCGAAGGTAATCGCTACCGCTATGGCGACGGCATCCTCAAAGGCAAACGTGCGCTACTGTCAGTTATGGTGGGCGGACCCGAAACAGATTACTCGCCTCGTGGCATTAATGGCCCGCTGGAAGAATTGTTATTCCCTATTACTCACGGTGCATTATTTTTTCCCGGTATGGAGGTACTGCGGACCCATGCCGTTTATGGCACTGGCAACATATCGAAAGAGACAGTCGACAAAGAATTGGTTGCATGGCGCCAACGCCTCGAACAACTCTTTGATGAATCACCTATTCCGTTTCGGCATCAAAACGGTGGGCAATACCAGCGAAATATTTTGGCCGAAGATATCGCAGAAGGAAAAACAGGATTGGCTATTCATATTGACGATTAAGGTTATTGTGTTCGGAAAAGCCGTTGTTATAGATCACCGGTATGTGCCCGTTCCATCTGCTTCATATAACGTCATTCGTTATCAAATCAGCTATGAAATGTGCAACATTAATACGCCTGGTTTTGCCCCGAGTGATTTTTAAGTAATTTTTTTAATGGAACAGGTGCCAAACCTTTTTCTTCCTCTTTTGCATATATTTCGCACATCCGGTTTAATTCCACCTCATACATATACCTGCACTCCTCATAATCATCACTGTCCGTTGTTTCAGATTGAGCAAGCAGCTCGTAATAGCGGATAGCATCTTCCAGCGCCTGAATACAAACAGAGAGGCTTCTTATATCAACGTTTGGCATTTAAGTATTTACCACAATCATTTGCTTGAAGTCACTCAATTTTCCACAGCCCCCAACGACGCCGAAAGCAAAGCTGCAACGCTGGTTAGTTTTGTGGAATTCTTTGAAAATACTGTTATTAGTTGGAGTACACCCATAGAGGGAGCAAAACTGATATTTGATGCGCGCGTCTACTCTGAATACCGTTGTGACTTTTTCTATGTCTACGCTGATGATCAAGAGCAACTTTATACCTACACCAATGAAGCGTGGCAAACACACAGCCTGCAAATGACCGCTGCTTTTTCACACACTGAGGTTTGTCCACCGTAAAGATAGCAGCTCAATTGGAAGCATCGACAGCACCTAGATTGATAATATTCGCGTGCAGTAGATGGAAGTTTTTAATTCAACCCCCCGGCCTGAATAAGGTCGGGGGGGTTATTGTTGGTAATTTTTCAAATAGTCAAAGCTTGTAGACGCTAAAAGAACTGTCTACTATTTTTTTCAGGATAATCACATGTCAAAGGATAGGGCAAATTCTTGATTTTTCCTTTTACCCTAGTAGGAGCTGTACCAATAGCTGCTCTCTCCGCATAAGACTGGTGCATCTGAGCATTTAATGGTATGACTCGATCAAGGCATTTGCTTCCCATGTTTGCTGGGCGATCTCCAATTGACCAATGAGCCAACCCTTCAAAGCTGGCATGGATATTGGCTATAGAATTCTGAAATGAATAAATTCGATCTAAATTATCTATCATCCATCGCAAAGATAAGCCTGACAAACCTTCGTCGTCGTTATAACCACCTCCGACATCGGCATGCGCACCAGGAAACCAAACTTCATTAACTTGTGTGCTATCCTCTCTTATTGGATCACATATAAGCAACGGTGAAAATTTTGATCTCTTCTCATCAATCGATACGGCATGCGCAATAAACTTAATATTTGGATAGGAGTTGCTCTTATATCTATCCCCTTTCCTTCTATCACGCTCTTCTTTGCAAGGTCCAAAAGTCTTTAGTGAAGAACCCGGAACTGTATCCCAAACCCCCAAAAAATTTACATCAGCTGGCTGCATTTCTAAGCCCATCTTGTCATGTATTTCACTTGCAAGTGGAGGCATATTCCCATCCTTCCATATCAACCATTCATTTAGGTATTCATCGTCACTTTTACGTTTAGTAATTTCTAAAATTTTGTTTCCAAGCTTAATTGAATTTTGATTATCTACATCAGTAATTTTTGGTATTCCTGCATAAGATATTAAACCAGCTAACGCTCTAGCCTGATGCGCTCCTCTACTAAAACCAAAAATTAATATACCATCTCCTGGCCTATAATTTTTTATCAGGTATTCATATCCCATTAATATTCTCTCTTCCATACCCCTACCAAGAGCCATACCCGCAATAGGCTTATCCTTTGTTCCCACCCCCTCTATGTATATGTACCCGGAATTACTTTTGTTGTCCTTTTTTATTATTTGATAGAGTTTCCAGACATTAGTGGAAGAATTAGGATTGTTAGCAGTACCATCGTAAAAAACGAATATATTTCTTTTATTAGAACCATCTTGAAAGACATTTTCTTCTTTATAAATATTCGCACAACCAAATAGAAACAAAAACAATATAGCCATACATATGGATTTTAATCTCATATCCTTACTCTCCATTTTTTAAAAATAAGCCTCTACAATAATATTACCAAGCTTTTATTCGCACCCTGTTGCATATAGTTTTTAATATTTTCCACGCTCACCCCAAATAAATCTTAAAT
>CAMPIG010000267.1 GCA_946886255.1 uncultured Cellvibrio sp.
GAATGATGCTGATACCCGCCTGTTTGCCCAAAAATGCCTGAACGACTAATTTACTCTCATGTTTTTTAACGAGCAGCGTCCGCATTTTTTCAATCCACTGACCGGTAAATACCGTGAAGTGGTAGCGGAATGCTTACGCCTGTTGTATCAACGCCTCTACACCGATCTGCGCGATTACGGACATGCGATGAATCGCGAGCAATTGGTGGATATATTCAAGGAAGCCATTGCGCGCACGCCGGTGTTGGACGAGCAGGACGATCAAAGCGAAAACGAAGGTCGTTTCAAGACTCACCGCGAATTAGCCAGTTTTATCATTAGCCGTTTATTGGAAAACGGTTGGCTGGAAAAACAGGTCGACGAGGCCAGCTTACAAAGCACTTACGGTTTCAGTCGTATGGGGCGTTTATTCACTCAACCTTTCGCCGACAGTGACAGCAATCATTTCCGTACCCGCAATCGCAACACCCGTAATACGCGCAACAGCTTGCAAGCGTTTTATGATCAAGGTGAAGTTCACGACCTGCTGGATGCATACGAATATTCCGAACGTATCATCAGCGACTTCACCGATGTGATCTCCGAGCTGGAAGAACGTAAACGTCAACTGGTGCGTGAAGTGGAAGCGCGCCAATTGGTGCAACAAGCCAGTGATGAATTCTTTGACTTTATGGATAAGGTATTCAAGCCGGATCTGGAAGTACGTTTGTCGGCAGATAGTGTAGAGAAATATCGCGATCAGATTGCCGATATCATCAAAGGTATTCGACGCAAACGAAAATATGGTCAGGGCGATCCTGACATGGCGGCGAAAGACTGGCGTGCGGTGATGGAAATCCGCCTGCGCAAACTCTTGCCGCAGCGGGTCGTGCCCCATGTGTCGTTGCTGGATACCTTGTTGCAAACCATCGAGTCCCGTTTGCGCAATGCCTGTGAGGTCATGCTGCCAGCGTTGCGGCGAGCCTTGAATACCTTTACCCAACGTGCCGATATTATCATTCGCCAGCTGAGCTACATTCATGCCCAAGGCAGCGACGATATCGTTGATGTGTGCCGACAGTTATCGCAGCTAACGGAAGCGCAGCAAAATGCATTATTTGAGCAGCATCAGGCTGATTTAAACGGGATGCAACTGGCGTTTATTGACCCGGGCCAGATCCAGTTGCGCACACCCTGGCAAAAAACCGTCATACGCAGCAGTCTTGACCAAGATAAAGCGCTGGACCCCGTTGCCCAGAAAGAATTATTTATTCAACAGTCATTAGATCGTGCGTTTATCGTGCAGGGCAGCGCGGTACGTGCCTACATCCATACCGCATTAGCGCAAACCGGCCGCGTAAACAGTCGCCAGTTATCGGCATCCAGTATGCCGGAGTTACTGAATCTGGCGCACGCCATTGAAGTCGGTGCAATTAATAATTTGTCATCCGAACTGCGCTTTGAAGTCACCCAGGACGCCGATTGGTTAACGGGTACGCCGCGTGTCGAGCAGGATGATTATTTTGTCCGGCGCGATGAATTTGTCATCGCGCTTATTGAGAATACGCATGACTAGTTTAATTGAAACTCTGGAACAGCAATTGGCATCGCACAATCTGGATCTGGACGATTGGCGGGTGCTCTTGCAGCGGTTGTTGGACTATGGCGTATTGTGTCGTGACGACAGCCAGGTTGAGGCAGACTTTTACGATCAGTTCGTACGTGTGCAGGATCTGGTTGATCAATATTTATCGTTGATGGGCGTACGCTTCCAACACGATCCGCATTTCCGTTTTGTGCGCTTGATTCCACCCGGCGCGCGAGTGCCTGGTTTGGAAGATGAAAGCGATGAGCCCTCCGGCGGCGGCTTTCGCCAGCGTTTGAGCCAACATGAAATCGCGCTGATTCTGGTGTTGCGTGCTGAGTATGATAAAGCGTTGCGTGAGGGTCTGATTGATGAACAGGGTTGTGCGGCGTTGTCGTTGGAGGCGGTGGCTTTGGCGATGAAGAATTTATTGCGTCGGGCGTTGCCGGAGAATGTGGGTGAGCGGCGGCAGGTGTTTAAGCGGTTGCGACAGTTGCGGTTGATTCATTATGTGCAGGAGGCGGATCTGGATCAGTCGGAGAGTTGGATTAAGGTGCGACCGTTGGTGGTTAACTTGGTGACGAATGAGTGGTTGGAGAAGGTTCGGCGGGATGTTGGTGGGTTGATTCCTCAGGATAATGAGAGTGACCAGATTGATGACAGTGAAACTAGTAAAAGTGAAAAACATTCTATTTTTTGATTTGAGTATGGGGAGTTGGGTGGCGTTATGGCAGACACGCCGTGAACCCGTCCGTGGGGGCTCAGCAGCGGCGTCCTGCCGCTGATGGTCTGCCATAACGCCACCCAACTCCCTTCGGCAAGATTTTCTTTCTATTAAACTTTTTAAAGCACAAGAGCTGACTCATTAAGAGATCGATGTTGGCACCATACGAGTTTGGCATTAGACCCTTTGTTTCGAAACCTTCAAGTCATGGATGACTTGAAGGAGCTACAGGGATGTATTCATGCGTTTTCGAAACAAAGGGTCTAATGCCAAACGTGCTACGAAGTGCCTATCAAAAGTTATAAACAATTGACGGAAGTCATTTATGTATTTGAAAAAATTTATCTACGTCAATTGGGGCAATGTGCCGAATACCGAATTTGAATTCGGACCGATTAATTTATTCTCCGGCGGGAATGGTTCAGGTAAAACCACGGCGGCGGATGCGGTGCAGACGATCATGACGGCTGCGCACGATAATCTGTTTCATTTTAATCCAGGCCAGGATGAATCCAGCCAACGCGGGCGTGGCGGTAAGCAGGTGCGGACGCTGGCATCCTATGTATTGGGTTGTGATGACGGCGCTTACGCGCGGCCTTATGGATGTGATGGTTATCTGGCGGCGGTGTTCTATCCCACGCAGGGCGAAGCGAGTGAGCCGTTTACGGCGTTGATGGGTATGCGCGCGGTAATTGAGGGAGCGGGTCAGCAGCGGGTGGCGCGGCTTGAGGAGATTCAGTTTTTTATCTTGCCGGATGTCGTGCTGAATCTGGGTGACTTGTTGAAAGAAGATAAAGTCGGGCGTTATGTGGTGCCGCTGGATCGTGTGTATGCCGGTTTGCGTCGTCAGTTTGGTAATGATCAAATTGAGAAGTACGATAAAAAGAAAGCCTATTTGTGCCGGTTATACGGCATCTTGCGCGGTAGTAAAAAGGATGCAGTGTCCGAGCGGGAGGCGATGAATGCGGCACGGGCATTCTCGCGTTTTATGGCGTATAAGCCAATCAAAGGTATAGATGAATTTGTCGCGACTGAGGTGTTGGAATACCGCGATCTGGGGGAGGCGATTCGCAATGTGTCAGCCATGCTCAAGCGGATTCATACCATGGAGTCAGATGCCCGCCAATTGCGTGAAGCCATTGCGCGGATGGCGAATGGTCGCGATACAGCGGATAGCTTTATTGCAAACTGGCTGGAACAACAGGTTGTGCATTACAGTCTGGCGCGGCGGCGTTACAACGATAGTCAGGCGCGTTATCTCAAAGAAAAACAGCAACAACACATTTTGCGCGAGCAACTGGCGGGCAATGAACAATCCTTATCGTTATGCGAGCAACGCCGTGAAGAGTTGAACCAACAAATTCTTGATGTGAATGCGCGTCGTTTGGGTGTGCCGGCTTTACGCGATAAAGATCAATTGACAGCCGATAAAAAACAGCTTGAGCAGCAGATTCATCACAGTGTGCCCGAGCTGTTGAAGCAGGATCAACAACTGCAGTTTAATCATCAGGCAGCGCAACAGATTATTCATGCCCTGCGGCAAACCTCTATCAGTCTTGTGATTCCCGCACTAGCCGATAAGCCGTTGCAAAAATTGACCAAACAATTGGTTGACGATGAATTACATATTGATTTCCATCGCTTATTAAACCGCGACTGGATCGATATCTCGCCCTTGGAAGACAAACTCGACAGCGCGCTCCAGCAGCAGTTGTTGCACAATCAATTGGTGTCGCATTGGTTTGGTGAGGTTGATGCGCAACGCGATAATCTGCGCGATCAGCTAGCGCAAGAGCGCGATAAGCGTCAGCAGTCAGCGGAACGTTTGTACAAACAAGTGGATGCCAAGCAGCGCGATATTCATGCGCTGGAATCCAATCAGGTTACTTATCCAACATTTGTGCGCGCCGCCCTGGATATGTTGCAGCACCAGTGCCCGGCGGCGGATGCGCGGGTGTTGTGTGACTATGTGGAAGTGATGGACCGCGAATGGCAGTCGGCCATTGAAGGTTACATCGGCGCCGCGCGCTTCGGGATTATTGTTGCACCGGATTGTGAAGCTGAAGCTATTCGATTGGTGCGCAACATGCCGGGGCAGGGTAAAAGTGCGCGGGTGATTCAAGGCGAGAAAGCACGGCGTGACATGGAAAAATTATCCAGTCTGCCAGGCAATTCTATCGTGCAGGTGATGAGCTTTACTCACGCTACCGCAGAATATTATTTAAAAGCCAGCTACGGCAACGTTGAGCGCGTCGCAGATGCTGATGCATTGCGCAACACTCGTCGTGGTGTGACCAAAGATGCCATGGGCTCCGGTAACTACGCGATGTTCCGTTGCGATATCCCCGACAGTGAGCTGGTGTTTGGTCAGGAAGCCCGCGAGCGAGCGCTGGAAGAAAAGCGCCGGGAGCTGGAGCGCCTCAATCGGGAATGGCAGGATGCAACCGATCAGGCTAACGAAATCCAACAGCTCTTACGCGCGGTAGATAAACTCAAGCCAGTTAACTATGCCGATATATTGCAAACTATGCTGGTTGCGCAACGGCGGGTACAAACGATTGATGAAAAATTGCAGCAACTGGACCTCAGCGATTTTGCGGCATTGGATGAAGAGCTGGAAAAGCTGCGTGAGTCGGACAAGCTTCTTGCCACGGAACTTAAGCAATTAACCAGCGCGCAGGTGGACTGTAAAGCAAAACTCCATAACGTGGATGACCGCTGCCGCGCATTGGATGCAGAGCAAGATAAAACACTGGATATTGTTGATCGCGCCGAAGATAACCTGCGCAGTGTAGCGGCGCTCTGGCCGGACTTTGACCCGGAGCAACGCTTAACCCTGGCAGACCAGGATTGCGGACAGCACGAGCTCAATTATTTTGAGCAGCAATTGCAAGCCACCACTGCAGAATTAAAAAGCCATCTGAACCGTTTGCAACACGCCGTGTTGCAACATAACCAGTTCTGTAAAACCGCCGATAGCCTGATATTTAATCTGGATTTTAACAATGATCTCGGGCAGAAAAATTTCCGCGAAGTCTGCGAGATTCGCCGTCATTTTGACAAACTCTATAATCGCGATAAGAACCACATCCTCGCGCAGCGCCACGCCGAGCTGGAATCTTTACGCCACAGTTTCAACAATGCTTTCGTGACTAACCTGTGTCACTCGATCTATCAGGCGATCAACGACGGCAAAAAAATCCTTGATGAACTGAACAAGGAACTGGAGCACCATCGCTTCGGTGCTGATCGCGAGCGCTTCCGCTTTGATTACGATTGGGTGCCGGAATTCAAGGAGTACTGGCAGTTCTTTAAAGCAGTAATCGACAACCCGAGCTTGGGGGATGGCGAAACTTTGTTTGAGATGAAGTTGGAGCCCAGGCATCAGCAAGTGCGCGAGCGCTTGATGACTATGTTACTTGATGAAGACGAGCAAAAAGCCTTGCGCGAATTGACCCGCATTGCGGATTATCGCAATTATCGCCGCTATGAAATCTATAAGGAACCGGAAGGCAAACAACCGATTGCCTTGAGCCAATACGGTACAGGTTCCGGCGGACAATTGGAGACGCCTGCCTATATCATCCGCAGTGCAGCCATTACGTCAGCATTCCGTTTTAACGAGGGCAATAGTCATCTGCGGATGGTGTTGGTGGACGAAGCCTTCTCCAAGATGGATGAACACCGCTCGCGCGAAGTAATCAATTATTTAACCGAAAGCCTGGGCTTGCAGCTGCTGTTTATTATGCCGAGCAGCAAGTCCGGTCCCTTTATGGATTTAATCTCCAACCAATTCGTCTTCAGTAAATGCCCCACTGCCGAAAGCGTCGGCGAACTGAAAAGCCGTGTGGTGCTTGACCGCCAGCAGTGCGCGCCGGAGAAGATTAAAAAACTGATGGAAAACCATCGCCGTACTATTCGCCAGCAAGCGGCGCTGGATTTTATGCAGGAAGTGGAGGTTGATTGATACGGACGCCAGTCGATGGCTGTTACTCGAATTGACTCAGTCAGGACGCTTTATCGATCAAGAGTGGGTTACTCGGCAGATGCTGGATCGTTAGCGCTTGTATCGAGTGGTTGAATGCGCGGAAACACTCGCGTTAATTTGCGTTGCAGCGTTGTCTGTTCAATAGGTTTGGCGATGTAATCATCTACGCCTTCCTCAATGGCCGCACGTATTTGTTTGGCTTCGGTGATGGCGCTGACCAATATGAAGCAGGCATCCTGATAGCGTTCGGTGGCTCGCATGGCATTGTGCACATCCAGGCCGTTTTTCAGCGGCATGTACCAGTCACATAACACCAGATCGTAGACGGGGTTGGCGCTAAATAACATGCTGACGGCTTTCAGTCCGTCTGTGGCGAGGTCGATGTGTTTGATGCCGATGGCTTGCAGTAGTGTAGTGATCAGATTGCTGCTGGCTTCATCGTCGTCGGCCAGCAGTACGCGAATTTTTTCCGGTGGCA
>CAMPIG010000268.1 GCA_946886255.1 uncultured Cellvibrio sp.
GTTCAGCTGGTTTGATTACCGCAGTCGCGGTTTCGAAGATAACCCGCGCCGTGGACTGCGCATTGATTTGATCCTGGCTTCACATAACCTTCAGGAGCGCTGTATGGAAGCTGGCATTGATTATGAAATCCGCAGTATGGAGCGGCCCTCTGATCACTGTCCGATTTGGGCGAGTTTTCAATAACTTTGCCGTCGTTTTTAAAAAGCTTTCAAGCTTTGCACAATACAAGTTTGGCGTTAGGGCGTTTGTTTCGAAACCCTCAAGTCAGGGACGACTTGAGGGAGCTACAAGGATGTATTCATGCGTTTTCGAAACAAACGCCCTAATGACAAACGGACTACGAAGCGCCTCAACGCTATTGATAAAACGAAATATCAAATAAATGTAATTCACTGTTGGCTTTATCAACCGCACGCACAGCCAAATACAGTTTATGCCGACCAACACTTTCCGTCAGTTTTAACACATCCCTGCCATAGGTATCGATCGCCATTTCCGTGCCCACACCGGCAGCGACAACGCGTCCGTCTGGCTGATCAATACGCAATTCATAGGCCCATTTGGTCGGATTTTTGGTAATCCAACGGCCGAGCTGGATGGACTTAACGCTGCGCAAATCAAATTCACCCAAGGGGGCAACACGCCAGGCGTCACTGTCTGCACCGGTCGTCAGGGTGCTCAGCTGATAATAACTACCCAATTTAAAATCATCCGGCGCGGTGGCTTTGGTAAACAAATCCGGCAGCAGGAAACGCGGGACGATAAGGCGCAGGGTTTTATTCACAGTGACGGGGCCAATGACATCACCGCCCTTGTCGGTGTAGGCCACAGACAAGGTATATGCCTGACGGAACATCGCTCTTTCTTCACCACTCAAATCAGCGGTCCGGTTAAATATATCTTGCGTTATTTTGTGTTCGCGTAACGCCAGTTTGCCTGACAACGACAAGCTGTCTGCCCGAGCCGACTGCGCGTGAGACAGGACATAAGTTGCCAACGCCGTGCGATCTTCTTCATTCAAATGAGCAAATGACGGCATGGCCGTTTCACCCCAGGCGCCTGCGCCGCCATCAGCAATTTTTTTAACCAGGTACGCCAGCCCCTCGGGATCATCCTGATAACGTTTTGCCACAGAGGTAAATGACGGACCAACAGAGGGTGCATCAATCTGATGGCAAGCAGTACAGGAATTGGCTTCAACCAAATCTTTGCCGACTACACTGGCGCTGGCAGTTTGATGTCCCGCTGTGGCAGCCTGCTCTTCCATACCACCGAAGTTAAGTTGCACCACAGCATTCCCGGTATCACCGTCTTTCGCCGTTATCTTGCCGTCCTCTGGATCGGTAATTTCTATTTGGTAACCAATGGAACGGGTGCCGGGCCAATAGAAGGACGTGTTGCCATCCAACTGGATACTGATATCAGCCGGCGCATTCCCCACGTCAAGCTGTGCCTCTGCGGTCGAGCTGCTGCCGTGAGAATCTGTTGCCGTTAATTTCACCAGGTAACTGCCCGCATCAGTGAAATTCAGGGAAACAGTTTCACCATCACCTAGCGATTGGCGCGTCGCAGAATTGCCGACTATCTCTGATGTCCAGCTGAAGCTGAGTGTATCGCCATCCAGGTCCACACTTTCGGCCGCTGAGGCTGTTGTCGTTAGCGGTATCGCGCCTTGGGCGGTATCGAGCGTTATGACCGGGCTCGGTGGACGATTGCCGGGGCCGACATACTCAATGCGTGCCAGTCCGGAATCAGGATTTCCGGTAAACCAGGCCGTGCCGTATTCCAGTACATATAAACTGCCATCCGGTGCGAAGCGTGCAGCAATCGGCAAGGTGTAGCTGATTTGCGGTGCAAAGGGTTCAATTTTTTCAATGCGCCCGACATCATCAAAGCTCACTACCTTCACCCAACTGCGCATGAAGTCCAGGATAAATAATTTGTCATCGTAATACTCAGGATAACGATGTGTACCCGCTGGATAATCCCCGGAACGGTACACATCGGCCACCAACGCCGTGCGGCCACCACTACCAACCTCAGGAAACGTTTCGGAGTTGGTGTAGGGATACCAGATCAATGCCGGTTGAGCGGGCGGCAATTGCTTAGCACCAGTGTTACGCGGAGAGTTATTGATCGGCGCCAAAGGATTAAACAGCCGTCCAGAGGATTTTTCCGTGGCAAAGTCATACTCAAGAAAGGGTTGGTTGTTGCCAATGATCAACGGCCAGCCAAAGTTTCCAGCTTCGGTTACGCGATTAATCTCATCATAAGCACGCGTGCCCTGCTTTTCTGAAGGCAAGCCTGCATCAGGCCCAACATCACCGAAATAAAGTGTTTCGGTATTTTTATCAAAGGCCAGGGTGAAAGGGTTACGTGCGCCCATGACATAAATTTCCGGACGGCCTTCTTTACTGTCGGCAAATAAATTGTCGGCGGGAATTTTATAGCTGCCGTCATCCTGGGGAATAATGCGCAAAATTTTGCCGCGCAAATCCTGGGTATTACCTGCACCGCGCAACGCATCAAAGTGTTTGCGGTCTTCGCGCATATCGATGGGCGCATAACCATTTTGTTCATGGGGGTTGGTGTTATCACCGGTCGAGAAAAATACTTCACCATGGTTACCAAAGGCAATATCACCGCCAGTATGACAACAGGTTTCATCAATCTGATATTCAAGCAGCAGTTGCTCTGACGCCGCGTTAACCTGGTTATCCTGCCACTTGAAACGTGCCAGCCGCTGCCAGTAGCTACCGTCTTCTTTGCGCGCGTTATAGCCCACATAAATCCAGGAAGATTGTGCAAAGTCCGGCGGAATGCCAACGCCGATCAAGCCCCACTCCATATAGCCGTGGTAAGCGACATCTATACTGCCGGCATCACGGGCCTCACCGGTTTTATAATCGACTAACTTGAAGGTACCGGGGCGCTCGGCAATCAAGGCGTCACCGTTAGCAAAAAAATCAAAACCCATCGGTTCGTTAAGATCTTGCACCAGCGTTTTCTTGATAAAGCGATTGTGTTCCGGACGTGCGCGACTGTAGTCAAGTTTGGGCTTTCCACCCACGGCATATTTCAAACCACCGAGCAGATGCTCAAGAAAACGTGCATTGGAAAAGACTTCGGCGGTATGTCCCATACCGGTATAAAACGATCGACCACCATCGTAATCGTGATACCAGGCAATGGGGTGATACTCGCCGTGCAAGCCACCGATGTACGTGCTTTCATCCAACATCAGCAAATCTTTTTTCAAAGGATAGAGGTCGCGATAATCGTACCACTCATCAATCATGCTGAAGGTTTCTGGTAATGTTTCTGTGGCGGGATGCTGATGGGCGGTTACATTCAATTGCGCGCGTTGAACATTGCTTGGATTACCTGGATGGCTTTTGAATACACCGCCAACGAGATTGCGATACCAGTGCCAATCTCCTTCCCATTCGGTATCTGCCGCCGCGTGAATACCGACAAAACCGCCGCCTGCCTGTATAAAACGCTCCATCGCCATTTCCTGGTCTTCATTCAACACATCCAGCGTGGTGTTCAGAAAAACCAGGGCGTTGTACGTGGATAATTCCGCATCGTTAAACAGACTGGAATCTTCTGTCGCTACCACGGTAAAACCATGATCTGTTCCCAGCTTTTCCAGAGCCGCAATACCCGCTGGAATGGAGTCGTGGCGCCACCCACTGGTTTTGGAGAACACCAGTACCCGTGCGCCTTTAATATCCTGCGTAAAGGCTGCGTCTTTGGTTTTGGTATCAGTTGCGGCTTGCTGGTCTGTATCAGACTTGCCACAGGAAACCAAAAACGAACACGCTATAACACTGGTGACGAGAAAAGCCGTGACTTTTTTTGCGAGGCTATGCATGGGGGCACCTATATCATGATCATGGGAGTACTGTTAATGAAGTACCAGTCATGGGGTTGTGTTTTATGCTTCTTATAAATTTATTGCTGAATACCAACATCACCGCATTGCCTGCGACCGGCAGGACTCACCGTCACAGGTTTTTATTACGTAAAAAAGAACAAAGCAATGCCAGGATGTGGGCCGGAGTGTAGCAGCGGCCCTGAGCGAGCGCATCCCGATTTACATTTGTAAACAAAGACAATAAGGCAGGAAAAATCAACTATTGATCAAAGAAAACGCAAACCGGCATTGACGATGCCGGCAACAAAAAGTGATTTTCACAGGTGAATTTAGGCACAAGGGTCAGCAGAAGAGATGGCACAACAGTTTCAATAGCCCCATTAAGCTCGCGGAGGTTCAGCGCCCTCGCCTAACCAGCGTCGTAAACGAGTTTCCAGATCATCGTAACGAATCGGCTTAACAATATGATCATCCATACCCGCTGCCAGGCAATTATTTTGATCCTGTTCATTAACAGAAGCCACGACGGCAAGGATCGGTAAATGACGACTACTATTATGGGCTTTTTCCGTCGCACGGATCTTCTGAGCGGCAAGCAGGCTGTCTTGCTCTTGCATATCGTAGTCCATTAATACCAGGTCAAATTTTTCTTTTTCCAATACCTCGACCGCCTCTGATCCGGTAGTCACCAGCTGCACATAACAGCCGAGTTTTTTTAACATGGCGGATATCACCATTTGATCCACGCGATGATCATCCACCAGCAGGATTTTTTTAGCGGCCGGCGCCGCTGGCGTGCTCTCTTTATTTCCTTTATTGCCACCGGATAAGTTCGGAGCCTCTTCCGGCATATCCAGAAGTTTATGAACGACCACCTCATACAGGCGACGGCGCATAATCGGCTTTTCAATACAGGATACTTGCGGGTAACTTGTCAGATGAGTTTTAACATCCGTGGTATCGCTTTGCAGAATACTCATTGCCAGAATCTGTTTAACGTTCGCAAATAGTGGATTTGCCGCAACATCTCTGGATAACACCAGTGCATTCAAATTATTCAGCCGGCTATAAAGTAATAACAGATCAACCGGTTTGGTTTTAACCAGGGTATTGAGTTTTTCCAACGCCTGGTCGTAACCACTCACCGTGGTCACTGTCATGCCCCACGTCGTTAATTCGTCGACCAATGCTATGGCTGTACTTTCCGGCAAATCCACTAAAAGAGCATGTTTGCCGCGCAATTTTTGTTCAGAACCAAAACGTTTGTCTTCGTGGGAAACGACTTCCAGTTTTACATTGATAAAGATGCGCTTGCCCCGTTCACGGTTCGCCATGACATGGACGCTGCCACCCATACAGGCAGCCAATCCCTTGCAGATGGATATCCCGATGCCGGTATGTTGATCATCGTTTTCGGACAATGCGCTTCGCTCGGCATCCGTTCGCGAGGTACTTTTTTCGCTGTCACTGATGATAATTTGCAATTCGCCCACATCATCCTGATCAGTATCCTGATTAAATCGGGCTTCAATAAATACGTGATCAATCGCCGCCGTTTTAAGTGCATGGTTTAATAATGTGCTGAAGATCTGCCCCAGACGAACCGCATCACCCTTCACTCGCAACGGCATTTGCGGATCAAACAGGTAATAGAGTTCTACACCTTGTTGATGCGCATCCAGCGAAAAATCTTCCACCAGTTTTTCCAGGGTGCGACGCAAATCGAAGATACTCTCTTCCAAACGCAGGTTCTTGGTGGTGATCTTGGAAAAGTCCACCACGTTGTTCACCAGATCCAACTGACGCTCACCGGCTTTACTGGCCATAATGAGCAGTTCACGTTGCTTTTCCGATAACTGATCGCTCTCAATCAACGTCAAGGTGCCCAGAATGTCACCTAAGGATGAACGAAATTCGTGACCAAGGTTAACCAAAAATTCATTCTTTAATTCAATCGCTGCCTTGGAACTGCGTTGCTCATGCTCCAGTCCTTTAGCGCGTTCACGCAAGGCATAGTTGGCTTCAAGCCTTTCCCAATAGGAAAAAGACGTTACCTTGGCCTGATGGCTGAGCATGATAAAAAATACCAGCATGATAGAGCCGTAAAGATAGCCATCAACATCACCGAGCAGGATCGCGGTAATAGCTGCCGGCACCTGGCCAATAAATAAATAGATCGTCAAAAAATGGCGATAGGGTGCAAACACATTGGAGACGCTGGAATAAAACACCACTGAATATAACCACATCACCAGGGTTTCATCGCGCATGCCCTGCACCCAGGTCAGACTCACCAGGATAATGCTCCACCAGGCGGCACCGAGACAGGAAGCAATAAAATATTGGTTGCGCCAGCGCGTCGGCGCGCGGGCGTAGAGAATCTCAAAACGAAACAGGTAATAACTGCGCAGCAGCGTGACCACCAGTAAACCGGTCACCAGCACTACCGCCAGGTTGTGCTCCCGATCAATAAAGTCACCAAAAGCCAGGCACAATACAAACACCAGAAAATTCAGCACCAGGCCGCGCCGGCTGTACTTGGCTACCCGGGCGTCCGTGTCGCGCATAATCTGCCGATCTTTCTGGACTTTGGAGATGGGAACAAAAAAATGAAACATGTGTTTGAGGCCCCTATCTATGTTGGTGCGAAGTTGGCGCAAGGTTGGCGGCAGCAATCCTGTCGCATGTGGTGATGCACTATTATTTTTCGAGCATTTCCACTAGCACGGTCTTGATGATGAAACCCAAGAGACCTAAACCCAGCGCTAAAAAAAGAATGAAGGTACCGAATTTGCCAGCCTTTGATTTACGCGCCAAGTCCCACACGATAAACACCATAAAGGCGATCAATCCACCCACGCCAATATAAAGCG
>CAMPIG010000269.1 GCA_946886255.1 uncultured Cellvibrio sp.
GGTTAATAGTTTATGTTTAAACATTTTATTATTCATGGTTGATTCCTCGTTAATTATTGTTGCTGCTGTTACGTCCTGTTCTCTCTTATCTCCAGCTGCACATCCTGTAATTGGCTCGATCAATACATCCTGAAAACGGTACCCAGCCGCAACTGACGGTATAAAAATGCTGCCTGCGCGTATTCGCAGATGCGAACGAGGTGCCCCGGCGGCGGCGGGAGAATTTCTTACGGTGTTTGCGCAGCCGGAAGGCTGGCGAGCTCGGGACTTGAATGGCCTTTACATAGCCGTCTTGTCCTATATTCGAGACACGGGGAAATATAGGAAGATGGTGACAAAGCCCTGGATGGTGGCTGAATCGTTATTGTCATCTGCTGTACTCTCGGTCTTGCTTGGCTGAATTATTCTTATCTAGTCACGCCGGCACCTTTTTGGCGCAGAAATTAGCATTGCTAATACGTGTTAGCATTTAAATTATCATATGGTTATTATGAATACAAGATGCCGGTTATTTTTTATTCCATATTGCAAATTCGTGTTAGCACTGGCTTAATCTAAAAACAGTCGATAAAAACTGATAAGTGAAGACTATGGGCAAGACTATTGAAGAAATCGCTGCCGAACTCGGCATTTCCGTCACTACTGTAAGGCTGGTGTTGCTGGGCAAAGCCCGACAGTACCGGATCAGCACGAAGACAGAAGAACGCGTCAGACAGTACACCGACGAGCATGGTTACCAGATCAACCACACCGCGCGCAGCTTGCGTTTACAGCGCACTGATTCGCTTGCGCTGATCGTGCCGCGCCTGTCCAACCACTTTTTTGCGTTGCTGGCGGAGCTATTGGAAATTCGCTGCCGGGCGGCGGGGCTGCAACTATTTATTTCCTGTTGCTATGACGATCCCGCGACGCAATTGCAGTTAATCCAGAATTTCCGTCAGCGCAACATCGACGGATTATTTGTCGTGCCTTCCAATGCCGAAATCCCTCCCAAGGCCGCGACATTGTTTGATCAACGCATGGTGTTGCTCGATCGCGATTTTGGTTTTGCGGAATATCCCGTCGTTGTTACCGCCAATGAAACCAGCAGCGCGACACTAACGAAAAAGCTCTACGCATTTGGGCAAACACGCAACGAAACTACACGTTTTTTATTTATCGCCGGCAACCCCGATATGCCTTCCATTGCGGGTCGTTTGCGGGGCTTTCAGCACGCATTGCACGAGCTGGAATTTCCCGCTGAGCAAATTGAGATTTGTCACGCGCCACGCAATGGTTTCACCGAAGGTGTAAATGCGATGAGCGAATTTTTACGTCGTAACACCGAATTGCCGAGCATCCTGATCACCTCGTCAATTCCGCTGTTTGAGGGGGCCTTACATGTCTTGCGCCAGGAGCGCGGCGGCGTTCCTCCGGAGATGATACTGGCCACCTTCGATGATCACACCATGTTGGATTTTTTACCCAACCCACTGTGCTCCGTGCGTCAGGATTCTGAATTTATGATCAACGCCGCATTCAGCGAAATGGAAAAATTAATTCAGGGCATCAAAAATCCTGAGCGACATGTGGCGGCTATGGATATTGTCAGCCGTCATATGTAATTCATTTGCGTCACATTTCATAACAAAAATATTTCTACACGAGAGAGGAAATACCCATGAATCAACGACCCCTTTTATTATTCTATGCATTACTGGCGCTGCTACTCAGCGCGTGCAACAGTGCACCGCCGTCCGCTCAACACACGGCAGATAAAAATTGCACTGAGCACTTGGGTATTTCATTTTTACGTCACTGCCAAACCTGGGCAACCACCTTTGAAGGTCAACGTAAGGCGGATTTGGGTAATGGCACTTATCTAAATCCAATTGTGGCTGGCGATCATCCGGACCCGAGCATCCTGAAAGATGACAAAGACTACTACATGGTTTTTTCCACGTTTGAATCTTACCCCGCGTTGACCATCTGGCATTCACAGGACATGATCAACTGGCAACCCGTCGGACCGGCGCTAACCCGATATATCGGCAGCATCTGGGCGCCAGAATTGACCAAACACAACGGCCGTTACTACGTTTATATTCCCGCGAAATTGCCTGGTCATAATTCCAATTACGTGGTTTGGGCCGATGATATTCGTGGACCTTGGTCAGAGCCGATTGATCTGAATCCGGATAAAAAATATCCGGATCGCATCGATCCCGGTCATCTGGTGGGTGAAGACGGCAAGCGGTATCTATTTTTTTCCCACGGGGATTACGTGCAGCTGGCTGACGACGGTTTAAGCCTCGTCGGTGAGATGAAACACGTTTACGACGGCTGGAAATATCCCGCAGAATGGGATGTGGAAAGCTACGCACAAGAAGGACCGAAGATGTTAAAGCATGGTGATTATTTATACATGGTCACCGCGGTCGGCGGCACCGCCGGCCCACCGACAGGTCACATGGTGATTGCTGCGCGCTCTAGATCGGTCCATGGTCCTTGGGAAAACTCACCCAATAATCCAATTATCCGTACCGAATCTGCCGCTGAAAAATGGTGGTCGCGTGGCCATGCAACCTTAGTAGAAGGCCCCACTGCCGGTGATTGGTACATGATGTATCACGGCTACGAAAATGGTTTTCATACCCTCGGTCGTCAGGCTCTGCTGGAACCTATCGAATGGACGGATGATGGCTGGTTTCGTTCAAAGGGTTATGACGTGGGCCAACCTATTCCCAAACCTGAAGGTGGCATCGCTGGCACTCATGGGATGCCGCTATCGGACGACTTCAGCTCCAACAAGTTTGGCGTACAGTGGAGTTTTTTTCGCGGCGACGTCACTGAAAGCAAACGTTTGCATTATGGGAAAGATGAGCGCGGGCCTTATTTGGAATTAAGTCCAAAAGGTGATTCACCAAGTAATTCTTCCCCCATGACCTTTGTTGCCGGCGACCAGGCGTATCAATTCGAAGTCGATGTTGAATTGGAACCAGGCGCACTGGGCGGCGCCTTGTTGTTTTACAACGATAAACTCTATGCGGGTGTCGGCGTTGCGGAAAAAGGTTTTCTGTTACACCGCTACGGTATGGATCAACGTTACACCGCGCGTCCGGCGGGGAATAAATTTCGCTTGCGCGTCACCAATGACCGCCACATTTTAACCATCCACTACAGCACTGATCAGGGAAAAACCTGGCACAAATACGATACGCAGATGGAAGTCTCTGGTTATCATCACAATGTCGCCTACGGTTTTATGAGTTTGCGTCCAGCAATTTACGCTGCCGGCACCGGCAAGGTAAAGTTTCGTAATCTGATTTATCGCGCCCTGCCCTGATTTATACTTTGACGGCCCGCTCAGCGGGTCGTTCTTATTCTTATAATAGTTTCAAGCTGCTCGGCATATCTCTGTGCGCTGCGTATGCGGTTGTTGATAATAATTTTTTCATAACAGGGCTATCACCATGTCTTCCGGTTTCGCTTTCATTTTTTCCGCATCGCGCTTGCGCCACCTGCTATGGATCGGCGCCGTTTTGCTGATGCTTTCCTGCCAGCCTGTCAACAGGATGGATTCTCCCACTGATTTACGTTTGTGGTATACACAACCCGCGCAGAATTGGAACCAGGCTCTGCCTCTTGGTAACGGTCGCTTGGGCGCCATGGTGTTTGGAGACCCTGCCCGGGAACAGCTACAGTTAAATGAGGACACCATTTGGGCCGGAGGTCCAAACAACAATGTTAATCCTGCGGCAGCCGATGCGATCGCAGGAGTTACCGACTTGCTGCTCGCCGGTGAGTATGAGAAGGCGCAAGCCTTGGCAGACCGAGAGATTAATTCCACTAATAACGGTATGCCCTATCAAACTCTGGGAAATTTGACACTGGCGTTTCCCGGCCATGAAGATTTCACCGATTTTTATCGCGATCTGGATCTTGCTACGGCGGTTGCGCGGGTTCAATACCATCATAACGGTGTAACGTTTAAGCGCGAGATGTTCAGTTCGTTTACCGACCAAGTGGTGGTTATTCGTTTGACGGCGGACCGCGCCGGACAAATTTCTACGCATATTGGTTTCAATAGTCCGCAAACACATCAGCTACATGTGGAAGACACGCATCTGCGCATAGAAGGCCAAGGCCATGCCCATGAAAGTGTGGAAGGTAAGATTCGGTTCACCGCTTTGATCGAACCGCAGATCAGCGGTGGGAGCTTCACACAGGCCAGTGATGGTTTGGTGATTGAAGCGGCGGATGAAGTGATTATCCGCATTGCCGTCGGCACTAACTTTACGCATTATGACGATGTGAGCGGCAACAGCTTTATTCGTGCGCGAGATTATTTGCGTCGTGCCAGCCAAAAGCCCTACGCTACCATGCGTAGTGAGCACGAACAGTTTTATCAGAAATTTTTTAACCGCGTTACGCTAGACCTCGGCACAACGCCAGCGCTACACCAGCCCACCGATCAACGCATTACCAATTTTTCTCGTCAGGATGATCCGCATCTGGCGATGTTGTATTTTCAATATGGCCGCTATTTATTGATCTCCAGTTCGCAGCCGGGCACCCAGCCGGCAAATTTGCAAGGCATTTGGAATCCGCACACCAATCCGCCGTGGGACAGCAAATACACCGTCAATATCAACACCGAGATGAATTATTGGCCTGCCGAGGTTACCCAGCTGTCGGAGCTGCACCAGCCGCTGTTTGACATGCTCGAAGATCTCGCCGTAACCGGTCAGGAGAGCGCTGGAAAACTTTACGGTGCGCGCGGCTGGATGATGCATCACAACACGGATATCTGGCGGATCACCGGGCAAGTAGATGCGCCCTTTTACGGCCAGTGGCAAACCGGCGGTGCCTGGTTGAGCCAGCATATCTGGTCGCATTATTTATATACCGGCGATAGAGATTTTCTACGCAAGTATTATTCAGTGTTGCGCGGCGCCGCACAGTTTTTTGCTGACAGCCTGCGCGTTGATCCCAGGCATCAATGGCTGGTGGTCGTACCGTCGAACTCACCGGAAAATACTTACCGTCGTGAAGGCACACCGACGTCTATCAGTGCCGGCACCACCATGGACAATCAACTGGTATTTGATTTGTTTTCCGCTGTGATTGATGCATCAGCCGTGCTCGGCATCGACGAAAAATTCGCAACGGAATTGCAAATCAAGCGCGACCGTCTGCCACCCATGCAGATAGGTCGCTTCGGTCAGCTGCAAGAATGGTTGGAAGACTGGGATGACCCGCAGGATCATCACCGCCATGTATCGCACCTGTACGGTTTGTTTCCGAGCAACCAGATTTCTCCTTACCGCACGCCGGAATTATGCGCGGCCGCCAAAGTATCGCTGGCTCATCGCGGTGATAAATCCACCGGTTGGTCTATGGGCTGGAAGATTAATTGGTGGGCGCGCTTTCTCGACGGCAATCGTGCCTTTGATTTACTGAAAGAACAAATCAATCTCACCGAAGAAAACGAAGCGACCACCGAGAAAGGCGGCACCTATGCGAATATGCTGGACGCCCATCCACCTTTTCAAATCGATGGTAATTTTGGTGTGACCGCTGGCATCGCTGAGATGCTGGTGCAAAGTCACGATGGTTTTATTCACATCTTGCCAGCGCTGCCGGATGCCTGGCCAACAGGTGAAGTAACAGGCCTGGTAACGCGCGGTGGTTTTGTTGTAGATATTGCTTGGGAGGCCGGTGAATTGAGCTATCTCAAATTACATTCACCACTGGGTGGCGTTGCGCGGCTGCGTGTTCATAGCGCATTAAAAATAGATGATCTTCTGGTGGCCGCGACCGGCAAGAATCCAAACCCTTTCTTTTCCGTTCCCGTTATTAAATCGCCACGTGAGGCTGACGATACATCTGCTCAAACATCGGCGCGTGAAGGGCAATTATGGGATGTGGTGACAACGGCTGGCGAAGATTATGAATTCTATCGCGCGAAGTAATAACATACACAAAAAAGCGCCGACATGGTCGGCGCTCAATCAGGCAAATAAACAGTAGTTAACGCATTAACCTAGTAGTAAGTAATACCGGATGAACTGCAGTTACCTGAACTGAATCCAATACAAATGGTTGTACCGCTTTCCAGTCGGCTGTTGGTGATACGCGCCACGCTGCTGGAACTGTCGGTGCGGAATACGCCTTCATTCAAACCGGAGAGATCGCAACGATCAAACGCCACATCGATTTTATAAGTCGTTCCACCATTTTGACGCAGGGCTTTACCGGCATTACGAATGATACAGTTGCTGACACGCAGAGTACTTGCTGCATTCACCTGGAAGAATTTATCACCCGCATCATAACCTTCGATGTTGGTAACGTTCACAGTACCGGATGACTTGATGGTCAAGGCATCTTCGCCCACATTTTGCCAGGTCACATTATCCACGTTGCCGCTGTTATAAACGTGAATGCCATCGGCCCCGTTGTTACCGATGATGACGTTACGCAAGGTCGCACCGTTTTCTACACGGAATATCGGGTCCTGGCCTTCGTCCTGGCTACCATCACCCAGTTCACCGCCGCCATTATGCACGCGACAACTGCCATCGTAAGTACCGCTGCTTACACGGATAGTCGAGTTCACTGTGGTTGAACCATTAGCGGAACAGGATGCACCGGTAATACCACCTGAACCACCGCCCGATGAACTGCTGGAGCCGCCGCCGGAAGAGCCCGTCGGTGTACCTGACGCCGCGTTGGAGTTATACCAGTTGTTATCGCTCAAACGGT
>CAMPIG010000270.1 GCA_946886255.1 uncultured Cellvibrio sp.
GTTTTGCAGTTGCGCATCGCTACACGCCAGCGTCGCAACGGATGTAGTACCCGCAGTGAAATTCAGTGTGCCGAAATCAATATTTGGACCAATAGGATCGGTGACGTTGGTGCGTTCACTGCGAAAATTTGCTTTAGGTAAAAGATTTACCATGTCCACACTCATCAGGTCGTTCATCAATTCCATGTAACCGCCCGCCCCGGTGCCGGTGTTCGCCAGACGACGCCCGTTCTGGCAAATCGTCGGTTCACCGGGATACGCCGGTGCGAGCGTGCCGATCACGCGGCCGATGCTTGGATTGGGTGTGTTCTGGCCGGATGCATAATCGGCCCGGAGTTGCGGCGTGGTCAGTGTGGGACACATCTCAAACATCACAAAACGCAACACAATGCCGGTTGCGCCCGGCGCATCGATGATGGATTTGAGCATCGCGCTGTTTTGGTTGTAACTCACCACGCTGCTCAACGGAAATGTAATTTGAAACGTGCCGCTGATACGACTGGAACCGGGCGCATCCGGCTCGCCGACCAGGATGCGTACGGCAAGATCCTGGCTGCTGCACACGGTGTCATGGCGAATTAATAATTCCGGTGTGCTGCCGGAACCGATTTGCAAACCGCCGACAAAAATTTGTGTGGTTTGTCCGCTGGTCGGATCAAGATCAACCATCATCGGCCCTGATACAGGGCCTTGTTTTGTTACCGGATCGATTGAACCCAATAAATACACCGGTTGACCAACCAGGTCGCCGCTGCTGCTGATATTGCCGGGCGTACCTTGCGAACTGATCAACGCATTCTGCATATCCACCACATGCTGCCCGTAATGGTTCCAGCCGCCCGCCGTGTAGTAATCACCGGAGGGTGCGTTGATAAATGCATTTAATTGATCATCGCTGAATACCTGCGCGCTGGGTGCAACCGTCGACGTAGTCAGATCAAATAAATTCAAGGTACCGCTGGAGTACGGAATGGTCGGCGAATTATTCGGCACGCTCACATCGGTACGAATACCGCCCCAAAAATTCAAACGTGGTCCATTGAGAATGCTCATGTATTACTCCTTAATTTTGCGTGGCAGTTGCTTTTTTGATTGCAGCTGCAGGTGCTTGGGCAAATTTAAACAGGTAAGAAAAATCCGATTTATAGAGACTGTTGACCGGTGTCGCCATGGAGTGACAATTCATGCAACTGCTGTTGGGTTGAATGTAACTTTCCATGGTGACATTGGCTGAGATCGCCGGCGTCGGTTGGCCGAGTGGATTGCTGGGGTTGTCGGGCATCAGCGGACGTTGCGTAGTGACTAATTGATAATATTGGAACGCGGTTTTCGTCAAATTTTGTTGCGCAAAATTATTCGCTTTCTGCGTGGTGGCCGGAATAGGTGTTACACGGTTTAATGGATTGGGTGTAGAAAAGGTGACGCCCTCTTTCGGCACGCATACCAACTGGTTATCTTGCTGCTGCCAAAGGCAGGCTGAATGATTGATATCGCTTGGTGACGCCTTGCTATTGAAATAGGAATAGAACACACCGTCAGCAGGTTTATCGACCCATTTGCCGTCGACATTTTCTTTAGGCGGTACGTTGTCGATATGTTCAAAGGTGGACCAGATCCATTGTGGATAACCTGCGGCTTTGGTCGCAATATGCAGGCCTACCAAACCTAAAGTGGCAGCGCTGGCTTTACCAGTGGATTGACCCTTCTCATCAAATATTTCCACCTGTGCTTGCATGCTCAGGTAGCGGCTCGCGTCATCGTTTTTGGTCAACATTCGCCAGCTGGCTTTGATTTCAGTCGCGGTATCCGGAAAATTAATATTGTTTGCCTTGCCAACGATATCCGCGTTGTAGAAATTATTGTTAACGATGTAGTCGTAAGAGGTCTTGTTAGCATAAATGGCGTAATAGGTCGGATTGCCGCGTTGGTCAATCAACCAGCCGCCCACGGCTTGATCTACCATATTCACGATGCCGGTATTTTTCAGCACGGACACGTTAATTGTGCTGAGGCTGGTATCAATCTCTCCTGAATTCCAGCCGCCTGGATTTTTTGCACTGGGTAAAAAAATCTGCTCAACGGTTTTGTAACTTTGCCACACCACCGGACCTTTTGCCCCGATAGATTGGCTGCAATTCGGTTGCCCACGTTCTCCGGATTTAGCCGGCCAATTCAATGCAACAAACAGTTGCCAGCTATAAGAATCAAAATCCTCCTGACTCGCCGTCGGTGCAGGCGCTTTTGTCGGTGGGGTACAAGGCCAGGTCCATTGCAAATTGGCTTTGGTTGTCTGTGCTTCATCTCTGGCGTGGGCTGTCAGGCTAAATCCCAGTGCTGCCAGCAAGACAACACCATACTTCAACTTATACATTATTGTTTTCTCCAGGCTATCGATTTTCTAACATTATTATTCCGAAGAATGCTTCGATTGAATTTCCAGTCGATCCCATTGCGCTTTGTTGCCGCTCTTTAAGGGCGCAGGCGGGTTAAACAATTGACATGCGGGTGGATCTTTCGGACACATCTTGGCGACGCGATCCCAGGTTTTTGCCGGGTCCGGCCGTTCGATGCGGAAGCCAGTGTAGTTCTGGCTGACAATCGGCGCGTTGGCCACCGTCACATCACCGGAAAAATAAAACGATTGTGGATGGCGATAGGGCGCCCCACCTTTTTCATCTGTGGTAGCGTCTTTATTAAAAGCATAACCAAACAGAATCGGCCCCTGCGGTGATTGCAAATCCAGCGCGTAGGCTTGCAGTGTGTTATTCAGATGTGCGCTGCGCGTGGGGCTGTAAGGCAGATGCTTGATAAAGTCTTGCCGGGGCGGGTGATTCTCGGGCGAAAACAAACAACAGGCCGGCATGGTCGTGGGGCGATCTTCCGGGTAGGTTAAAAAGTATGCCTTATTGCCTAAAGAAATAAATGTGCAGGTGTAGTTATTATTCTTAATCGGAAAAATCGGCAGGCAATACTTTTCATAATGTTCCATCATCGCGCCGAAACCGTCGCCATCAGCTGGAATGTAGCTGGTGTCGTAATAACTGGAACCGTATGAAACGGTGTAATCCTTTTTCGTTAAGGTTGATGGCGGGCTGCTGTAAGGCGGTGGATTTTTTTCATAATTCTGCGTAACGCGATACATGGTCCAGTCGCTCACCCACATGGCCGGGAAAAACGGGTCACTGGGATCTGTGTCGACACGGTCTGCGATGCAATTACCGTTGTCTGCGTTACAGCCGAGGCTGTTGTGTACGCCCATCGTAAAAAAGACATCGTCTTGCTGGGCCGTTGCATACTGGCTGAGCGCGAGCAAACCAGCGATGATCAACGCGTTCCCTATGGAATTTTTCATACTTCTCTCCTTTCTATTTTTTTGTACGTAAACCTGGGTACAGTGCAATCACACACGAGCGACAAAACAAAAATAAACCTGGCAACAACACGGATGCAAAGATGATCAGTAAAAAAGCTGTTTCGCCGGCAAGGAATGAGCCGATGTAGGCATAGGCTACCGCCAGACCGGCATTCGCCAGGGTAGTCACCAACAAAAATCTTTTCAGGGGATAACACTTCATACCGGCGGCCAATACCGAGACCTCAGCCAATACCGGAACACCGCGCAGGCACACCAACGCCAGCGTGCCCAGCTTATTAGCCAACTCACTGGCATGCTGCTTATCGCCAGCGCTTAACCAACGCGACGCGAGGCGGAAGTAACCGGCGCCGAGAAAATAACCGAAGACAGAACCGCAACAAAGACCGGTAAAGATCGTCAGGATACCGCTGACGAACCCCAAATGCGTTGCCGCGAGCAAAGCTAATAACATGGAGGGAACCGGCAAAAGCACATCAAAAATCAACAGCAATATCACGACTATTGCCAGGCTTAATTGATACGCGGGTTGCTGCACAAGGGCTTGAACCAATCCCGTGATGGCGTGTTGAATGGAGGTTTCAAATAATAAAAAACTGGCGATGACGATACCGGTAAACACCGACAATGAAAACCAAAAACCGGCACCCGGCAATTGCCTTCGCCATGTAGTCCATGCATTTACACCTGACTCCATCAGCTATTCCTTTGACAATTTTTGAGAAGGCTTCTCTGAAAACCTAAACCAGACAGCAAGAGCTGCCATTGTAAGAGTGTTCAGTAAAGACCAGAAATTCGGTATGTGCAATTACGGAGTATTACTGATTCATAATGAGTGTGTGGTGTGTCGTCAAATGCTGCGTGCACTTTTTTCGTCTGTCTGTTTGATCTCTGTAATAGCTTGTAATTTTATTACCGCAAAATAGGACTAGGCTTCTTATAGCCGCCTATGCTGTGCAGCGAGCTATGCGAACAAAATAATCTATAACCAGATTTTCGTGTTGCTAAAGTGATGATTGCTTTCTGGAAAAATCTCGCCCAACACATCTCAACCAAAGGAAAATGACATGCCTATTCGAGAGAGAAAGAATGTGTATATGTTGCCGAATGGTGACCAGACTCTGGAGTGGTACGCACGAGCGGTAGCTGAAATGCGCAAGCGGCCAACGACTGATCCTACCAGTTGGAATTTTCAGGCCGCTATTCACGGGTTCAGGCCAGACAGCCCTTTCTGGGCCAGCGCCGGCCAATTACCTTCTGATGGGGAACGCAAGGAATACTGGAACCAATGCCAACATGGTTCCTGGTATTTTTTACCCTGGCACCGGATGTATCTCGCCTACTTTGAAGAAATTGTGGCAGACACGATTGTGAAGTTGGGTGGTCCGCCGAATTGGGCTTTGCCGTTCTGGGATTACAGCGATACACATAATCCTTATGCACTCAATATTCCACCGGCTTTTACGGCTGGCTCCCCAGCTACCAATCCCTTGCAAATGCCAAACGGTGGTAACGCTCCCGGCAGGAGAAACACGCATATTAATGCGCGGGATGTCACACTGGGCGCGCTAAACAATTTAGTTTTTCAAGGATTTCCTAATGGCGCTTCTCCCGGCTTTGGCGGACCTGTTACCGGGTTTTCCCACGGGGGCAGTATTCATGGCGCACTGGAAAGTAAACCTCACGATCTGGTTCATGTGGATATCGGCGGCGCGATGGGTAGTCCACCAACTGCCGCACTCGATCCAATTTTCTGGCTTCATCACGCCAACATCGATCGGTTGTGGCAAGTGTGGTTAAACCTGGGTAACCGGCGCAGCAACCCCGTCGATAACGCCTGGTTAAAATACACTTTCGATTTCCGTAACGCACAACGTGCACCGACCTCTTTGCGCGTTATGGATGTTGTGGATACAACCCGGGTACTTACTGGCTACACCTACCAAGGTGTTCCTGCTAATCCGCCCGTGCAAGCGATGAACAAAGGATTTGGTTTCATAACCGACTCATTGTTTTCCACGCTCAAACAAGGAGAAGATGATCTGCCGCCAGAAGTTGCAGCAGCAAGTTTGCAGGCTGTCGGATTAAACTCCGCCGGTATCACAATAGAGTTACCATTTCTCGCTGCCAACCGTCGCAACAGTCCGGTGCGCAGCTTTCATGCCAAAGCACTACACCAGGAAAATGTATTGGAAGCCGATGTGCAAACGGCGACGAGCACCTATCTGAATTTTGAAAATATTATCGGCAAAGGTGTACCACCCGCGTGTGATGTTTATTTGAATCTGGATAATGGCAGCGCGGTGGATGAAAGCCATTATGCCGGTGCCCTGGCGTTCTTCGGTATTGATGAAGCATCAACAGCAGATGAACGACACAGTGGCAGCGGCCAACATTATGTTCTGGATATCAGTGACCTCGTCAACGAACTGCAACAGCAAGACAATTGGCATCCGGAGTATTTACAAGTCCATTTGCAACCACGGGAACCGATGGATGAAGAATCCAAGGTAACCATTGGCCGTATCAGTTTGTACGTAAAATGATAGCGCGCCGATACCCGCAGCTGTGGTTATGGTTGTTTTGCCTGCTGGCCTGGCTATTCATGCTATGGCCACCGGGCGAACATACGCAGAGCTTGCACCACTGTCATCACGGGTGCGGTGACACGCTTTTGCTGGGAACGGAATCCCACGTCAGCGCAGATTTTCTCAAGGGAATACTTCATTGGTCGCTAATGATTGTGGCGATGATGTTTCCCTTATTGAAAGAGCCTCTGGCTTACGCCCTTTCACGTTATCCCAGCCACCAGGGTTATAAAGCGATGGTGTGGTTTCTGCTGGGTTATTGCATACCCTGGCTGGTGGTGGGCTTGTTGCTGCAAACAATCGTAATGTTATTACCCTTGTTTATCCCATCCGACAGTAATTCACCGACCGTAAATATTTATACCTTCTTACCCTTTGCAGGTTTTGCCATAGCGGCGTTTTGGGTATGGTCTCCGTGGCGGCGCAAAGCCAGTCTGGCATGCAGCCGTACGATTCCTATGCGCATTCAGGGATGGTATGCAGTGCGTGATTGTTTGCATTATGGACATCTATCCGGTATCGCATGCGTGCGTAACTGCTGGTCGCCTATGATGGCGCTGGTCATGGCGCAACATAATATGCTGTTGATGTTTATTGTTACCCTGTTGCTAATTTACGAGCGCACTTTTCTGACGTATAAAAGTCATACCCTGGGATATGCTTGGGCTTGCCTGTCGGTTGTGTTTTTCCTGCAAGCCACCACAAGCATTTGATAACGCCTCTTCACAACAGCGAAACAACACATCATGGCTCCACGGCTTGTTGCGGTGAATCACGGCACA
>CAMPIG010000271.1 GCA_946886255.1 uncultured Cellvibrio sp.
TGGTGCGCACCAGCTTGACCACGTAATGCAGGATCTGGTCATCCACGGTGATCTGCTCGGCGACCTTTTGCAGGCTCAGGACGTGGGACGGTTTGAGCAGGGTGCGGATATACTCCAGACCAAAGCCGCCTTGCGCCTGGCCGCTGACATGCCGCAGCATGACTTGCTCATCGCTTTCGCTGGGGTAATCGATCATTACTTTCAGCATAAACCGGTCCAGCTCTGCTTCCGGCAGCGGATAAGTACCTTCTTGCTCCACCGGGTTCTGGGTGGCGAGTACCAGAAACGGCTCGCCGGTCTTGAAGGATTCGCCTTCGATGGTGATCTGGCCTTCCTGCATGACTTCCAGCAGCGCTGCCTGGGTCTTGGCGGGGGCGCGGTTGATCTCGTCCGCCAATAACAAGTTGGTAAACACCGGGCCACGGCGAATCTCGAATTCCTGTTTGGCCATGTTGAACATGGCGTGACCGGTGACATCGCTGGGCATCAGGTCCGGGGTGAACTGTACCCGGGAAAATTGGCCACCGAAGCATTTCGCCAGGCTGCGCACCAGCAGGGTCTTACCGAGACCGGGTACACCTTCAATCAACACATGGCCCCGTGCAATCAAGGCGACCAGCACCTGCTCAATGATAAGATCCTGGCCGATCAATGCCTTTTTGATTTCCTGTAGCAGGTTGCCGGCCAGGGTGCTGGCTTGCTCCAGGCGGGACTCGCGGGAAATGTCGTCACTCATATACTTTTCCTTATGGTTTGCAGGCAGGCGACTGCCAAGGTGAAATCTTGGGGGTGTTGCAAGGTGTTGCTGAACAATGCCCTGTGCAACTCAGCTGCACTCAGGGAGGTGAGCTGTTGCAGATGGCTGATCTGTTCCTGCTCGGACCATTGACTGAACTGGGGGTAATGTTGGTGCAGCTGCTGCCTGACCTCTTCACGCAGGCGCTCAACCAGATAGGGGTGCTGCTGGCGCCGCCACAGCAGCATGGCGCTGGCGTGGATGTGTTCTGCAAGGCTGCGGCGACCTCGGTTTTGCGCGTCAGAATCGGCCCGAAACGCGCAGCCTTGGCCCACAGCCATAAGCCCAATGCTAGCAATGCAGCCAGCATGCCATAAGGAACTGCCTGCCAAAGCAAACTCCACAGCGAGGGGGCTTCCTGATTGATCAAAAACCACACTTTGCCGTCACGGTCGATTAACTTCCACAGCGCATAGGCGTGGTCATGACAGTCAGCCCGCTGATTGGTCCAGATCTCGTTGTCGCTGTTGACGATGACCAAACCTTGACCCCATTCGAACTGCGCCAGGTGCAGGCCCCGGTCATCACCCGACCATCCCTGAGGCTCATCACCGTAATAATCAAACGCTACGCCGTCGCTGTAATCAATCAACAGGGGCTCGGATTCATCGAAGAAGTCGACGGCTTGCGGCTCCAGGTAAAGTGAACAGCGGTAATGGTTGTCGGGCAATTTATCTTCGTCGGATTCCTCGTCGTCGGGTTTCCTATCCTCGTCCGGGACAGTCGTTGAATCCTCCTCGACCAAGGCCTCTTCCGCTTGATCTCCGGTCTCGGTATTTTCGTCATCAATCCCGTCGGAAGCTGAGTCCTCGTTATCTTCCTCCGTATCGATGTCTTCATCGTCACCGACCAGAATACTGAAGTGATCGAGCAAAGGATCTGTGCCGCCGTTGGCGCCGATAAAAGGGTTGTAGGTTGTGGTGATGACGGTGCCGCCCTGTTCGACCCAACTGAGCAGGTTGTCCAGACGCTGGCCGCGCAACATCTTGTGGGCATTAAGCAATACAAGGGTATCCTGCGGTCCCACTTGCTCGCCTTGCCAGGCCATGTTGTCGAGCATCCCGAAGCTGCGCAGGCTTTGGCTGTCCACGCCTTGTTGGGCCAGGAATCGTTTGATGGCGAGAAAATCATCTTTCAGGGCTTCGCGTGAATAACCCAGATCGATTTCTTCTTCTTTCCAGGTGATATAGCGGCTGGCCCAATAAAGCAGACCAATGATGATCGCCGCAATAGCCAGGAGGAGCAATTTATTCGTGGACAATCCTCTAGGCATTCGCACCACCGTCGCTTGCTGTGGTGGGCCGCCACAGGGGATTCCATTGCCGGCACAGTTGTTCAGCCGTTTCACCGTCTACCGCTATGTGGCCATAAGCCAAACGCTGCCAGGCTTGGGTCAATTGGCCGAAATAGACGATGGCTGCCTCAGCTGCCGGTTTATCTTGCGCATAATCGCGGGCAAGTTGCAGACATTCACCTTCGGTATGGCCATCTTCAATATCCAGTCCCGCGTCGAGCAGGCGGATCAGGCAGGCGCGGTAAAGCAAGGCCAAGGCCGCTCGGTGCTCGGCCCGATGCCAGAGCGCCAATGCTGTGGCACTGACATCAACCGGTAAAGATTCACGACTCAGGTCGAGCCCGAAGAGGGTCACCGGGCGGATGCGCTGGGTTGTTTCCGGTACCTGTTGCGGCAGGTAGGCGGCAAGCCAGTGGCGATAGCGAAACACAACCCAGACAATCAGACCGATCACCCCGGCCCAGAGTAACAACTCAAGCCAACTGGCCAGACGCAAGGCGTTGGTGAAACTACTCAGGATATCCAGCAGCCAATCCCATTTGCCTTCCTGGTCGTTCTCTTTTTCCTCATCGTCCTGATCCAGAAAGCTGGGATAGCGAAAAATCTCTTTCTGATGAAAATCCTCGCCGGCCAACACGGCTTCGATGCCGGTTTTTGCCGACTTGCGATCCAGAGGTGTATGAGCAGTCTCTAGTGCTACCGGTTCTGCTGACACCTCCTCCTGAGCCCGGGATTCCGACCAAGGCATCAAACCCATGAAGAAGGCAAACACCAGGGCAATAACGGTTTGGCTTTGAGGCGGGATACGACGCTTGTTGACGATGCGCTGGAACGCAATGTCGATATCCCAGGCTTCGAGTTTGATACGGCGGTTCAGGTAAAGCGAAAAGCCACAGGCCACGTAAAATGGCGCCACCAAGGAGATCGCCAGATAACCGCAGGTATTGGTGAGATAGGCAAACCAGGCCGCATCCTGACTGGTAAACAGGGACATCCAATCAATATCGACCTCACTGGGCACGAAGGCGTAGAGCAACATCAACATGCCCAGACTTAGAAAACTCTCAACATGAACCCCGATGATGGTCAACCAGGTGGCCGGGTTGGAGTCTTCGCGGTGGAGAATCCCCAGGCGTTGCTTACGCCGCTCGCCGCTCAAGCCTTCCAATTGAATAACCGGTAAATCCAGTGAACGGGTGAAGCTGAAGCGCCGCCAGGTGAGGCTCAGAAACCATTGACGGGCAGCGTGGGCGGGAAAGGCTCTCAGCGTACTGCGGGTATCGGGCAGATAACCGAATACCGCCTGGCTGAGGATATGTAATAGCGGTCGCTCGAACAGGGGTTTGAGCCACCAGATGACCACGGTGCTCAACCATATCCAATCCTGCGGCACCAGATTAAGCAGCAGGAATAACGGCAAGGTTAACAGTAGCCAGACTTTGGTCATGGGCCACCACCAGCGGCGTGCCATCAGCAATCCCAGGTCTACGGCCTCCCAGGCGCGACGCGGCCGAATTTCGATGGTTACCTGGTCGAGATTCATAAGGCCCCCGACCTGCGGCCACTCAAGGTTAAGTAAGCAATTACTACCAACCAGAGTGCCGCGCCTACGAGGTACTTTTGCCAGGCAAGCAGGATATTGTTGGAGGACCAGAACGCCTCGATAAATGCTGCGATCACCAACATGATGATCACCCCGTAAACTAGGCGGATGGCTACGTGTCCCGCTTGCTTGAGCGCTTCCAGGCGGGTGCGGTTACCCGGATTGAGCAGGTGATAACCCAGCTTCAAACCTGCCGCGCCGGAGATCACGATAGCCGTTAATTCAAAGCTGCCGTGGCCCACCACAAAGGTAAAGAAGGTCTCGGTGTACTCAGCATTGGTCAGGTGGCCGGCCACGGCACCGAATAGCAAACCGTTAAAGACCAAAAAGAAGATCGAGCCCACCCCATACAACAAGCCCGACGCAAAGGTACGAAAGGAAACGCCGATGTTGTTGCTGATATAAAAGCCGAACATCTGCCAATTGGTGTCAGATTCGCGGGCGCTGCCGAGGGTGCGGTTGGCGGGGTTGTACATTTCCTCGAAATTATCCACCTGCTCTGGTGCCATCAGGGTATACACGAGGTCCGGCTGCCACAGCACGGCAAGGAACAGCAACAAGCCGGGCAGATACAGAAGCGCAGTAGCGGTCCAGAAATAACCTTGTTCCTGCCGCACCAGGCGTGGAAAGTCAGTAACGATAAAACGCAAAAATTGCTGGGCTAGCGGCTGCTTGCGGCGGTACAACTGCTGATGCCCACGAATCACCAGATCGCCCAGCTTGTCAACCAGGTAGCTGCTGTACTGGCGCTCTTTGGCCAAAGCATGGAAGTGACACAGCTTGCGGTAGAGCGGTGCAAACTCCGCCAGTTGCTCGGCGGTAAGTGAGCCCTTGCGGGCTTCCAGTTGCTCGATCAGCTTTTCCAGCGTCTGCCAGGTGGGTTGGTAAAGTGCTTCAAACTGTCCTTGCTTCATTGGCGGCCCACCATACTGTTGGCCATTTGTTTGATAGCAATGACGGGTTCATCTGTCTTGAGGACGGGCAACAGGATCGCGGCCAATTCGCTCTGGCGTTCCGGTGACAAACGCTTGCTGCGTTCGGCAAAGGCCAGCAGCGCTCGTTGTTCATCGGTGGTGAAGTCTGCCGGTACGGGTTGGCGGCCTTTCACATCAAAATTCGGATCGGGGATAGGGTCTGCGTCGTATACCACCAGGGTGCCGGCCACCAGGTCGCCGAGGCGTTTGAATTGGGGATTGAACAGACTGGTAATGATGCCGGCGAGGTACATCAAGGGCAGGAAATCCGCCACCCGCAACAGGTTGCGCAGCAACGATGGACCAAAGGTGACGGGGGTGCCATCGTCATTTACGACGCGAATATTGAGGTTTTTCTTTCCCGGCGTGCGTCCCTGATGCCAGACCTCAAAGTACACCGGATAAAACCACTCCAGCAAAAATGCCAGGATCAGCGCAATGCCCATACCCATGCCGCCGAGGAAAGCCAATATCGTAAACACCACTATATTGGCGACGGTTTTGATCAACATGTCGATCATGAACGCCATGATGCGCACGCCCATACCGGCGGGGGCGAGCGGAAGGGTGGCTCCTTCAGGGGTTTCAAGCGAAAGGCGGGTGTCGAGTATCAAACCTGGGCTTCCATTGTCTCGATGGTCTTATGTGTTTCGGTGCTTTGTTTCTGCATTCTGTCGCGAAAACTGGCGCATTGCAGAATACCCCATTGTCCCGACTCTGGGTAGCCAATGCCTCACACTCCGCTGCTGGTAGGTGGCTCTGGTATAATCGCCGCACTTTTGTATTTTTCGGTTTGATTGCTATGACTGACCAACAACCTCCCAAGATTGAATTCCCCTGTCCTGACTATCCCATCAAAGTACTGGGCGATGCCGGCGATGAGTTGCATAGCCTGGTGATTGAAGTCATGGAGCGCCATGCGCCCGGTTTTGATCAAACGCGTATCACCATCAATGAGAGCAGCAAAGGTCGCTTTCAGTCGATTACGGTATGGATTACCGCCACCGGTGAAGCGCAACTGCATGCGATCCACACCGATCTGCGCACGAAATCCATCACCAAGATGGTGATGTAAGTTGGTCGCAATCGATAATCTGATTGTCCGCCAATTAGGCCAGCAGGAGTATCGCCCGGTGTGGCAGTCGATGACCGATTTCACCAACCAGCGCACGCCGGAAACGCCGGACGAGTTATGGCTGGTGGAGCACGCCCCGGTATTTACCCAGGGGCAGGCGGGCAAGCCGGAACATCTGTTATTGCCGGGTGAGATTCCGGTGATCCAGACGGATCGCGGCGGGCAGGTGACTTATCACGGGCCGGGCCAGGTGGTGGCTTATCCCTTGTTGGATCTACGCCGGTTGAAGATGGGGGTGCGCGATCTGGTTTCTGCGATTGAGCAAACCATCGTTGCAACGCTGGCGGTTTATGGCATTGAGGCGTACCCCAAGCCGGATGCGCCGGGTGTGTATGTGGCTGGCGACAAGATTGCTTCCCTGGGGTTGCGTGTGCGGCGCGGGTGCAGCTTTCATGGTTTGGCGTTGAACGTGGATATGGATCTGGAGCCTTTTCAACGTATCAACCCGTGTGGTTATGCGGGGTTGGCGATGACGCAGATGCGTGATTTATTACCTGAGCCCCCTGTATTGGCCGAGGTGCAAGACCAATTGGTTGTGCAATTTGCGCGGAAATTGGGTTATGAAAGTTGTACAATGCTTGGCCATCAGTAGTTGCCGGGGATCGGGTAAAGGCTTGTAAGACGCGCCGTGAATCCGTCCCTGGAGGCTTGGCGTCGGCGTCCTTGCCGACGACAGTCTTACAAGCCTTTACCCGATCCCCTCTGAGAGATTGTGGAAATTTTACGAAACAAAGAGATTTTTATGTCTGATTTGCCTCCTGTATCTACCCTTGTTCCTGAGTTGCAACCTGTCAAGCGTACTGAGCGTTACAAGCAGGGTGAGAAGTTGCGCGATGCTGATAAGGTTGAGCGTATTCCGGTGAAGGTGATTGCGAGCGATCGTGATGAGATGT
>CAMPIG010000272.1 GCA_946886255.1 uncultured Cellvibrio sp.
TCCCGGCGATCACACTTATGCGTGGCATGCACAGTGACCCTTCTCCAGCGGCAGAAAACATTCCCCTCACCCGCGCGTCCCTGAAACAAACCCTCGGTTATCTCTGGCCATACCTGTGGGATTTCAAAGGTCGGGTACTGCTCGCGGTATTCGCGTTGATTGCCGCCAAGGGTGCAACGCTGCTGATGCCCTGGGCATTGAAACACATCATTGATGGGGTGGATCGCAGCTTGCAGCCTGAGCTGGTTTTGCCGCTCGCCTTTATTCTGTTCTACGGGGCCTTGCGCTTTGGCAGCGTATTTTTTGGCGAGCTGCGCGATGCACTGTTCAGCCGTGTCACCGAGCACGCCATGCGACGGATCGGCCTGCGCGTATTCCGTCACTTGCATCACCTGGAATTATCTTTTCACCTTGACCGTGCTACCGGCGGGATCAGTCGCGACATTGAACGCGGTACCAACGGCATCAGTTTTTTAATGCGCTTTTTGATGTTCAACATCGTGCCGACCCTGTTTGAAATATTAATGGTGGCGGTCATCTTTGCGCTGGCGTTCTCGATATGGTACGCGGTGATTACTGTGATTGCGGTGGTCATTTATATTTTCTTCACGGTACTCACCACCGAGTGGCGCAACCGCTTTGTGCGTGAAGCCAACCAGGCGGATTCATCCACCAACACCCGTGCGATCGACAGTTTGCTGAATTATGAAACGGTAAAATATTTTAATAACGAAGAATTTGAAGCGCGTACCTACGATGACTTTCTGGCGAAGTGGGAATCAGCCAAATTAAAAAACCGGATGTCCTTATTGGCATTGAATTCCGGACAAGCCTTGATCATTGCGTTGGCGATAACAGTAATGATGTGGATGGCAGCAGTCAACGTACTGGATCAGCAAATGACCCTGGGTGATCTCGCCATGGTCAATGCCTACATGATCCAGCTATTTATCCCGCTAAATTTTCTTGGCTTCGTGTACCGCGAAATTCGCCGCGCACTGACCGACCTGGAAAATATGCTCGGCTTGTTAAAACGCAACGCAAAGATTGTCGATGCACCCGATGCGCAAACCTTGCAGATATCCCAGGGTGATATTCACTGGTCCGGGGTGAATTTTGCCTATCATCACGAGCGCCCCATCCTGCGCGATTTTAATCTACACATTCCGGCCGGCGCACGCGTGGCTATTGTGGGGGCGTCCGGTGCCGGCAAGAGTACGATCGCGCGTTTACTGTATCGCTTCTACGACATCGACAGCGGCAGCATTACCATTGATGGTCAGGACCTTCGCCAGGTAACCCTCGACAGCTTGCGCCGCGCCATCGCGGTCGTGCCGCAAGATACGGTGCTGTTCAATACCAGTATTCGCGACAATATTGCCTACGGCAATCCAGCCGCAGACGATGCGCAGATTGATCGCGCCATTCGCATGGCGCATTTGAAAAACTTTATCGACAGTTTGCCTCAAGGAGATAAAACTATCGTCGGCGAGCGCGGCTTGAAAGTCAGCGGCGGTGAGAAACAGCGTATCGCTATTGCGCGGGTGCTATTAAAAGGGGCTCCGATCTTGCTGTTTGATGAAGCAACCTCCGCGCTGGATTCCAATGCCGAAACCGCTATCCTTGAGGCCATGCGTGAAGTCGCTACGGGCCACACCAGCATCGTGATCGCCCACCGTCTCTCAACCGTTGTCGACGCAGACAAGATTGTGGTGTTGGACCAGGGCCAGGTCGTGGAGCAGGGCTCACACAACGAACTCCTGCAACGGCAAGGCCGTTACGCACAACTCTGGGCGTTGCAACAACAGGAAGATTAGAGAACCAAATTCGTGCGCCTTTTGTCGTGGGTGCACCAACTTGTTTGCACCCAACTGAGACACTCGTCAAAAAACTCTGCTCTTTTAAAACGATATGTCGTGAAAATGCACAAGCGTGCAGCTTTTTTGCGCAATTGTGCATTGGCATAAGTTTCGCAATGGCCTTGCAATCAGTCCAGATGAGCGCAAGCCATGTTCAAATTTGATTACGGAAAATACCGCGGCATTCTTGTTTCTGTTGCCCTCTTTTTATTACTCGATGCATCTGTTCTTTTATTAAATTTTTACATTTCGTTCGAAATTGCCGACGACGCCGTGGGCGTAAACCTTGCGGGGCGCCAGCGGATGTTATCGCAGCGCATGGCCAAAACGTTGTTTGTACTCGATAGCTTCCGCGACGATCCGGCGGTATTTCAGAAGGCGTTTGATGAACTGTTGTTAAGTGAATCGCTCTTTGATGAAACCCTTAATGCCTTTATTCGCGGTGGCAACGCGCGCGGCGCAGCACAAGAAGCCGTAACCTTGGATACGGTCAGCGATCCAAAAGGAATGTCGGCCTTGCGCGAAGCAGCGGTTCTCTGGGCTCCGTATCGCAGTGCGGTGCAAACGCTAATTCAGGATGTGCAACAGAATAATCCGATTGATGCATCCCTGGCGGTGGCAGTCACCATGGCACGCACGAATAACCTCGCGCTGCTGGGCCACATGAATGATCTCACTATTGCACTGGAGCATCTCGCTGCGTCCAAGGCCACGCGCTTGCGCTGGATTCAAACCGTCGGCATCAGCCTGGCGATTGTTAACTTCTTTTTTATCATGTTTCACTTTGTCCGCCAGTTGCGTGAAAGTGATGTCATTATCGAGCGGGCGCGCAAGGAAACCACCGAAATTCTTGAAACGGTTAACGAAGGTTTATTTCTGATCGATAAAAACCTGCGTATCGGCGAGCAGCATTCCGCCAAATTAATTGAGGTTTTGGGTGAGCAGGAATTCGCCGGAAAGTCTTTTCAATCGCTGCTGGAAAATATTATCAGCGAAAAAGATGCGGAGACGGCGCGCGGTTTCATCGATTTGTTATTTGATCCGAAGATTAAAGAAAAGCTGATTGGCGATCTCAACCCGCTTAATCTGGTGGAAGTAAATATCGCCCAGCCCAGCGGTGGATTTCTCACTAAATACGTGAAGTTTGATTTCGCCCGCGCCTATCAGGCCAATGTGATTTCCCACGTGCTCGTCACAATTCTGGATATCACTGAGCAGGTAAAACTGGAGAAGGCTCTGAGTGAAAGTCGCAAGCACAATGAACAACAATTAGAGATGCTGACCGGTTTGTTGCATACCCATCCGGCATTGTTAAATGAGTTTATTGCCGGTGCATACAAATGCTACAACCGGGTTAACCATATCCTGAGTTTACCCGCAAAAAACACCGCATCCGTGCGCGAAAAAGCCAGCGGTATCTTCCGCGAAATCCATAATTTCAAAGGTGACGCGGCGGCGCTCAAGCTGGAATATTTTGAAAATGCGGCTCACGCCATTGAGGATGAACTGGAGCTGCTGCGCAATAAACCCGATTTGACCGGGAATGATTATCTGGGCCTGGCGGTGCAGTTGGAAAACCTGATTAGTTATACCCAGCAGGTGGAAATGTTGATCAATAAATTGGGCCAGTTTGCACTGGTCAACACCAACTCTGCAGCAACCTTAGACCCGCGTCATATTACCGGCAGTCGACAACATGACGGATGGGATCACCTGGCGTCTTTTGTACAGAGTATCGCGCAGCGCAATGGTAAAGATGTCAAATTGGTGACCAGCGGTTTACACGATGTGACACTTGGCTACGAAAATCAGCAACAGCTGAAAGAAATTTGTATTCAACTGCTGCGCAACGCGGTAGTGCATGGTATAGAAACGCCGCACGAGCGTGAGCTCAGCCAGAAATCACCGCAGGGTCGCATAGATTTGCGTTTGGCTAAAATCTCGGAGAACGAAATGGAGTTGACCGTTATGGATGATGGTCAGGGCCTGGATTACGCGGCGATTCGGGAAAAAGCTATCGCATCCGGTAAGTGGACCTTGGATGAAATTGAATCCTGGGACAACAAAAAATTACTCAGCCTGATCTTTAACGAAGGCTTCAGTACCGCCAAAACGATCACCAAAGATGCCGGTCGCGGTGTGGGCATGGAAGCGGTGATGAGTCAGGTACTGGCCTTGCGCGGCAAGCTCAACATTTCCAGTCGGCGCGGGCGCCACTGCCGTTTTGTGATTACCCTGCCCCTGCTCGCTGTACAAAATGATATTGCTGCTTGATAACACCGTTGACGCAACAGGAATACAAGATGTTGTCACTGATGATTGTGGATGATTCCAATATTATCCGCCGTAAAATAGAACGCTGTAATGACTCGGATCAATTTCATGTGGTGGCTTCGGCCGGCAATGGTGCAGAAGCTCTCGCGTTGTTTAGAAAAACCCGGCCGCAAGTGGTCACGATGGACTTGACCATGCCGGAGATGGACGGCATTGCCTGTATCCAACAATTGATTGCGCTGGATCCTGGTTTACGCATCCTGGTGATATCGGCGCTATCCGACAAAGCGACAGGCATTGAGGCATTGAAAAAAGGTGCGCGCGGTTTTTTGTGTAAACCGTTCAGCGATCAGCAATTACTGGAAGCACTGACTGAGTTGACCGAGGATTAAATGTCAGAACAAACCTTACAAGTCTTTATTGATGGTGTGGTGCGCTTTTTTCAGCATACCAATGATCGGGATGTCAAAGTCGGTACGCCTTATCTGGTGGAAAACGAAAATCCGGCAGCTTATGACGTAACGGGGATTATCGGCATCTCAGGCCCCTATCGTGGTTGTGTATATTTCACAGCGCCGCGCATCCTGCTTAAACATCTGCTGCTCAGCATCGGCGAAAGGGAAACTACCAACGAGCATATCTTTGATCTTGTCGGTGAAGTAGCCAATATTATTTCAGGCAATGCACGCAGCACATTTGGGCAGGAATTTATGATCTCTGTGCCGGTGATGATCGAAGGAGCGCCCAATCACATTCATTTGCCGGCACAGCTGCGATCCTACGTTATTCCGGTTTACTGGAAATCCTATCACGCAGCGGTGGTAATCTGCTTGCAGCAGTAGTGATCACGCGTCACTCAGTTGTCGTTGTTGTATCGGTAATTTTTGCGCCTATTTGTTGCAGATCGTATCCCGTGGGCGTCTGATGAATACGCAATCCAAATTCCGGAATTACAGCGAAAATATGATCAAAGATATCTGCCTGAATACCCTCGTAAGCTACCCAGCTAATATCATTGGAAAAAGCATAAATTTCCATGGGGATACCATTGGGCCCGGATTCCAGTTGGCGCACCATCAAAGTCATATTTTCATGGTGAATTTTTTTATGCGCCCGTAAATAAGCCGTGAGGTAAGCGCGAAAGGTTCCCAGGTTGGTCAGCTTGCGACCATTCACCGGTGATTCCGGATCGATATTATTTTCTTTATTGTACTCGGCAAGTTCGCGAACTTTATTTTCAATGTAATCTGTCAGCAACTGCGCGCGACGCAAACGCATTAGCGCATCGTCATCGAGAAATTTAACACTGGTCGCATCGATATTCACCGCGCGTTTGATGCGCCGGCCACCCGCTTCAGTCATGCCGCGCCAGTTCTTAAATGAATCCGAGATTAGCGAGTAAGCCGGAATGGTGGTAATGGTTTTATCCCAATTGCGCACTTTAACGGTAGTCAGGCTAATATCAATCACATCGCCATCGGCGCCGTACTTGGGCATCTCCAGCCAGTCACCTACCGAGAGCATGTCGTTGGCTGACAGTTGAATGCCCGCCACCAGACCCATAATCGGATCTTTAAATATCAACAACAAGACAGCAGTCATTGCACCGAGACTGCTGAACAATATCACCGGCGATTTACCGATTAATAAGGAGATAGCGAAGATAATCGTGACCAGCGCACTGATCAATTTAATACTTTGAAAAATACCGCGCAGAGGAAAACGTCGACCGTAAGGTGTGGAGATAACAATATCTTCCAGCGTATCGAGCAACGCAAAGAGGGACAACAAGGCGTAAAGCAGTACCCACAAATGGGTTACGACTTCAATAACAGCGAGCGTGTCAGTATCGCTATCCAGCCAAATACGCGCTTGGGTATAAACAATAAACCCTTGTAACGTCAGTGCGAGCCGACTGAATAATTTGTTTTGATAAAGCGCGCGCTGCCAGAGACGTTGTGACTGTGAGGCGCGATGGCTGATCACGCGAATCACGACCCGGTGCAGAATAAAATGAATAAGGAGCGAGGTTAACGCAATTATCCCGATGATAATCAGAAAATATGCCAATTCTGTATTTTGTAGCTCCAGAGTTTCCAGCCAGCCTATCAATTTATCTTTCATCGCACGCCTCTGTGTTCAATGTCCTGTTTGACATGCCTGTGTGAATGATTGCGGGACCGAGTAAAAACGTATCGGTCATAACAGTATTTTCACCAGGTATGCAGGGAAATCAAGGCTGGATGATACACAAAAAACGATCAGACTTCAGGACGCTTGGCTACACACTGGACAGCTGCGTGAAATTACTCCGGTTTTTGCTGAGCGGTACGCAAGAAAATCCAGATCTGGCAGCACAGCACACCGAGCACACCGGCTAACATCAATAACGAAAAGGGCAGCGCCGTACCGGTATAAAGCCACGCAAGCAGTGGCCCCGCGAGCGCGCCACTGCCAAACCGCAATGTACCGGTAACCGCCGTTGCGGTGCCTGAATGATCAGGAAATTTCATGATGATCATGGCATCGGTATTGGTAGAGATTAAGCCCAGGCT
>CAMPIG010000273.1 GCA_946886255.1 uncultured Cellvibrio sp.
TGCTTCTTAATGAAGCCGTCGACGCCTTGGTGACTGACCCGAACGGTTTTTATGTTGACGGTACCTTTGGCCGCGGCGGTCACAGCCAATTGATATTGCAAACGTTATCGTCGCAAGGGCAGTTGTTGGCTATTGATAAGGACCTTGCCGCTGTTGCTGTTGCGCGTAAGCGATTTGAACAGGATGCGCGTTTCGAGATTGCTCACAGTTCGTTTGCTGATCTGGCTGAACTGGTCGAAGCGCGCAATATGACCGGAAAAGTGACCGGCCTGTTGCTGGATTTGGGGGTGTCTTCCCCGCAACTGGATGAAGCTGAGCGGGGTTTCAGTTTTCAACAGGACGGCCCTCTGGATATGCGCATGGACCAGAGTCGCGGCCAGAGCGCGGCGGATTGGGTTAACGGGGCAAAAGAGAGTGAAATTGCCCAGGTATTGAAGGATTACGGTGAAGAGCGTTTTGCCAAACGCATGGCGCGCGCCATTGTCGTTGAACGGCAAAAGCAGCTCATCACTACCACGGCGCGCCTGGCGGAGATTGTGAAAGAAGCGAACCCGGCGTGGGAAAAAGGAAAGCACCCTGCGACCCGCGCATTCCAGGCAATTCGCATCAAGGTCAATGCGGAATTAACGGATCTGGATGCGGTGTTGGGACAAGCGCTTAAGGTATTGGCGGTGGGCGGCAGATTAGTGGTGATCAGCTTCCACTCCCTCGAAGATCGCGTTGTGAAGCGTTTTATCCGTCGTCAGGAGCAGGGTGATCAGTTACCGCTTGGCGTGCCGGTGCGCGATGAACAATTAAATAAACGCTTGCGCAGTTGTGGCAAAGCCATCCGCGCGAGTGACCTGGAAGTCAATGCGAATCTCCGTTCGCGAAGCGCCATCATGCGCGTCGCGGAAAAATTGCAGTAGCCGGGCTCGGCGAATCCGTAAAACAAAAACCGAAGATTAAAAGATATTTTTAATAAACCACCACAAGGCTGACATGAAAGAAACCGCTCGCTATTCCGCCACGTCCATCGCACCAGGTGTGCTGCTGGCGGCTGCGCTCTTGTGGTTGGCGGTCATCGCGTCGGCGCTTGCGGTTGTTGCCTCGACACATCAGGTGCGCAAACAAACCAACACTCTCGAAACACTGCGCCGCGAAGCTGCTCAATTGCAGGTGGAGTGGGGTCAATATTTGTTGGAGCAGAGTACCTGGGCTTCCTACAGCCGTGTGGAGGCGATTGCAACTCAGCAATTAGGTATGTTCCCCGCTACTGCAGAACGCATCGTGATGGTAAATAACCATGAATAGTTCTGTGAATTCCCCTATTGCCGATTCGCGCACATTAAAAGTGGCGCGCTGGCGTTTCTACAGCGTTGCATTGGTCATGACGGCAGCTACGCTGGCGTTGATCTGGCACGTTGCCAGCTTGCAAGTGCTACCTGACACTGACAAAGGTTTTGAATTTTTGCAAAACCAGGGGCAGTCACGCACCTTGCGCACGGAACCTATCACGGCTTATCGCGGGGTCATTACCGATCGCAATGGTGAACCTCTGGCAGTCAGCACGCCGGTGGCTTCCTTGTGGGTGAATCCTAAAGTTTTGTTGCAGGCGCCGAAGCGCTGGGCAGAATTATCGCAAGCCTTGGGTTGGAATAAAGCCGAACTGGAATCAAAGCTTGCACGGTACAGCAGCCGTGAATTTATGTACCTGCAGCGTCATCTGCCACCGCAGGCAGCAGAAACGATTCTGGCATTGGATATTCCGGGTGTGTACAGCCAAACCGAATACCGTCGTTATTATCCGGCCGGTGATGTGACGGCGCATCTGGTGGGTATGACGGATATTGATGATCGCGGTCAAGAGGGAATGGAACTGGCATACGATGCCTGGCTGTCCGGTGAAAACGGCGCGAAAGAAGTTTTAAAGGATTTGCACGGGCGTACGGTTAAAGAATTACAGTTGATCAAGTCTGCCAGGTCCGGACAAAGTCTTACCTTGAGTATCGATTTGCGCTTGCAGTATCTCGCGCATCGCGAATTAAAAAATGCGGTCGAGGAAAGCGGTGCACTCGCGGGTTCCTTGGTGATCCTGGACGTGGTTACCGGTGAAGTGCTGGCGATGGCCAACCAACCTTCCTACAACCCTAACGATCGTAGTCATGCCAAAGGCGCAGCGCTGCGCAACCGTGCAATTACCGATGTGTATGAGCCAGGGTCGACCATGAAGCCCCTGGCGGTCATGGCAGCGTTGGAGTCGGGTAAATTCAAACCCAATGATGTTATCAACACCAGTCCCGGTTATATCCAGGTGGGTAGTAAAACGCTGAAAGATTTACATGATTACGGGACATTGGATCTGTCGATGGTAATTGCGAAATCCAGCCAGGTGGGTATGACCAAACTCGCGCTGGAGCTGGAGCCGCACATCATTCGTGATATGTACGCCCGCTTGGGCATCGGCCAGACCACAGGTACCGGTTTTCCCGGCGAAGGTTCCGGCTTATTGCCTGCCCACGCGCGTTGGCGACCGATTCAGCGCGCAACGCTGGCGTACGGTTACGGCATGAATGTCACTGTGCTGCAACTGGCACAGGCATATAGCGTGATCGCCAGTGGCGGCCTCAAGCGTCCGGTGTCTTTGTTGCGTGTTGATAATGAAGTAGCAGCAGAGCGTGTCGTGGCCGAACATTACACGCAAGACATCGTCACCATGTTGAAGCGCGCCGCCACCGAAGGTACCGCAACCCGCGCGCGCGCGATCTCTTATACCGTCGCCGGCAAAACCGGAACTGTGCATAAAGTCGGCGCTCATGGCTATGAAGAGAAACGTTATATGTCTTCATTTGCTGGTATAGCACCGGCAGACAATCCGCGCATTGTTGCGGTAGTGGTGATTGATGAGCCAGACGCATCGAAATATTTCGGCGGCCTTGTCGCGGCGCCGGTGTTTTCCAAAGTGGCGGAAGGTGCCCTGCGTATGATGCAGATCCCGCCGCAACCCCTGATGCCACCCAAATTGGTGTCACCAAAAATAATGTCGCCCAATATGGCCGTGCAACCGAAAAAAGAAGAACGTAAACCTCATGGGAGGCCCGTAACGTGATGGCGGTGGAATCCCAATCGTTTGCAGTAACCCTTGCGCAGCTTTTGCCTCAAACAGATTTGGCAAAAGCTGCGCCCGTTGTGGTATCCGGTTTAACACTGGATACACGCCAGTTAAATCACGGCGATGTATTTGTCGCACTCAGCGGCAGTCAATTCGATGGCCGCCATTATATTGCTACGGCGATTGAACGCGGCGCGGTCGCGGTGTTAGTCGAAGAAGATAAAGAGTGGCAAGGCATTGATTGGTTGGGGTCAGTGCCGGTCATTGCGGTGGAAAACCTCGCGCAACAGGTGAGTAATATTGCCGGACGTTTTTATGGTGATCCCAGCGCGCATTTTCGGCTGGTGGGTATTACCGGTACTAACGGTAAAACCACCTGTAGTTTACTGCTGGGTCAACTGAGCGCTTTATTGCGTGAGTGCGCCGGCGTTGTAGGAACGGTTGGTTATGGTGTGCTGGATGCAACGGCTCTTGCGCCTTTTGCTCAACAATTAAATGCGCTGACCACTACCGGATTAACGACGCCGGATGCTGTGCGTTTACAACATATTCTTGCGCAATTGCGTGATCGCGCCGTTGCTGAAGTGGCTATAGAAGTCTCATCCCACAGCTTGCAACAAGGGCGCGTCGCCGGCTTGCATTTTGAAACCGCCATCTTTACCAATTTGACGCAAGATCATCTGGATTATCACGGTGATCTTGCGAGCTACGGCGAAGCAAAACAGTTGCTGTTGCAAATGCCCGGCTTGCGCTACGCCATCATCAATGCTGACGATGACTGGGCAAAAAGTTTGTTGGAACGAATGCCTGCCGATGTGCAGCCCTACAGTTATTCCTTGCGCGATGCCAATGCGGATGTGTTTGCAAACGATATTTCTCTCACCGATTCCGGAGCCAAGGTAACGCTGGTCACCCCTTGGGGCGTGGGCGAGTTCCACAGTCATCTGATGGGCGCTTTCAATCTCGGCAATTTGCTGGCCGTGATTACGGCTGCCTGTGTCGGGGGGGCATCTCTGGCTGACGTGCTCCTGGCCATTCCGCAACTGCAACCGGCGCCGGGCCGCATGCAGGCGGTGATACTCGAACAGTCTCAACAAGATATTAATGTCATTGTTGATTACGCGCACACACCGGACGCTTTGGAAAATACGTTGAAAGCCATTCGTGAACACAATCCTGGCCGAGTATGGACGGTATTCGGTTGCGGCGGTGATCGCGATAGAACCAAGCGACCGCTGATGGGACGCATTGCAGAACGCTTTAGTGATTATGTCATTGTGACTAACGACAATCCGCGCACCGAAGATCCGGCGATCATCGCGGCAGATATTTTACGCGGTATGCATAACACCCATGGTTGTCTGGTGATTGCTGAGCGAGCCCAAGCCATTGACCTCGCTGTCCTGCAAGCCAAGGCGGGTGATGTGGTGTTGATTGCGGGTAAAGGTCACGAAGATTATCAAATCTTCGCTACACAAACCTTGCCGTTCAGCGATGTAAAACAGGCGCGTCTTGCATTGCAGCGACGTATAGCACGGCGTGAAGCAGACGAGGAACTGAAGCCATGATGATGCCGCTGACATTGGCGCAAATGGCCGACCAGATGCGCACGTCGCTCGGCGCCACGCTACACAACGGCGACGTGAGTTTTTCCCGTGTAACCACCGATACCCGTCAGCTGCAAGCTGGTGATTTGTTTGTCGCCCTGCGCGGAGAGCGTTTCGATGCTCATGATTTTTTAGCTGAAGCTGCCGCAAAAGGTGTGTGTGGTTTGGTGGTAGAAAGTTTTGATGCAACGGTTGCCCTGCCACAGTTGGTTGTCAGCAATACAATGCTGGCGTTGGGACAAATTGCTGCCTGCAATCGCGCGGCGTTTAACGGGCCGTTAATTGCGATTACCGGAAGCAGTGGCAAAACCACGGTAAAAACCATGCTGACCAGCATCTTGCGCGAATGTGGAGAGGTGTTGGCAACCCAGGGGAATTTGAACAACCACATTGGTGTCCCGTTGACGTTATTGCAACTGGAATCAAAACACGAATATGCCGTTATTGAAATGGGTGCCAGTGGCCTTGGTGAGATTGCCTATCTGTGTTCATTGGCGACGCCATCCATTGCCATGATCAACAATGTTATGCCGGCCCACATTGCCGGTTTTGGTTCCATTGATAACGTAGCCATCGCCAAGGCCGAAATCTACCAAGGCCTGATTGCCAATGGTGCAGCGATCGTAAACCTGGATGATCGTTATGCGGCGCAATGGTTAGCACAACTAACGGATAAAAATCTCATCAAGGTGTCCTTACAAAACGAATCGGCTGATTGTTTCGCGCGCGACATTCAGGTTACCGCCGATGGTGTGACTTTTGTGTTAGTGATTCGCCAGGAGTCCATGTCTGTGCAACTTAATGCTTTGGGTGAACACAGTGTGCGCAATGCGTTAATGGCTGCCGCTTGTGCTTGTGCGGCGGGTGCGAATATTCAACAGATTCGCAACGGCCTGCAAAAATTCACCCCCGTGGTTGGACGAATGACTCGTCAGGTGGGCCTCAAGGGCATGCAAGTGATTGATGACAGTTACAACGCCAACCCCGGATCTGTTCGCGCCGCAATTGATGTGCTCGCAGCGCAAGAGGGAACTCGCGTGTTGGTGTTAGGTGATATGGCGGAGCTGGGTGGGGACGCTGAGCAACTGCATGCTGATCTCGGCGCTTATGCGCGCGTGCGCGGCATTGATAAGTTGCTGACGGTCGGCGTGTTGAGTCAACGTGCCAGTGAGGCATTTGCCAGTGTAGATTTGGCTTCGGGTGCACAACATTTTACTGAGCAGCAAACGTTGATCTATGCGTTGGCATCCATGGCAACAAAAAAAATGACGGTATTGGTCAAAGGCTCTCGCAGTGCCAAGACAGATTTAATCGTGCGCGCGTTGTGCGATTCATCAACTTCCACTGGAGAACCCCGCTAATGCTGTATTGGCTCGCAGAATACTTACAAGAATATGCGCGCGGTTTTGCAGTGTTTCAGTATCTTACCCTGCGCGCGATTCTGGGTGTGTTAACAGCATTGGGAATTTCGCTGTTGTTGGGCCCCTGGGTGATCAAGCGTTTGAATGCCATGCGTATCGGTCAAGCAGTGCGTACCGATGGGCCGCAGTCGCACTTGAGTAAATCGGGCACGCCGACCATGGGTGGTGCACTGATCCTGAGTGCGATTTTTATCAGTGCGCTGTTATGGTCAGATTTAAGTAACCGATACGTGTGGGTGGTCATCATCGTCACCGCCGTCTTCGGCGCAGTGGGTTGGGTGGATGATTATCGCAAGGTGGCCAAGCGTGACAGTCGCGGGTTACCGGCACGTTGGAAATATTTATGGCAATCAATTGCCGGCGTTGGTGCAGCGATATTTTTGTTTTACACCGCCGCCAGTCCGGTTGAAACACAATTGTTTATCCCGTTCTTTAAAAACGTCGCCATCGACCTGGGTTTGTTTTACATCGTGCTGACGTACTTTGTGATTGTGGGTTCGAGTAATGCGGTGAATTTAACGGACGGTCTCGACGGCCTAGCCATTATGCCCAGCGT
>CAMPIG010000274.1 GCA_946886255.1 uncultured Cellvibrio sp.
GATTTAAATCCCCTCGGAATAAACCTGTATAAACCAGGGTTCCAGTAAAGGTAACTTCCATTGGGCCGTGCATACGCCTATCGAGATAGCAGGGGCGCTTACCCACCAAACAACCGAAGCGCTAAAGAAGATTCTAGACCGATTTCACCCGTTTGCCGCCATAAAACCTCAATACGCCACCGTTACCAAACCCCAGAGAGGTCAGGACTCATCCTTTTCCGCCCGGCGGCCATCACTAAACGTCTACCTGTTTGCGCTAACATTTCTTTTCGCTTCGCCTCTTGTCTCCCGCTATTCATGGCGTTATATTGCGCACCAATGCTGGTTTTACTTTGTGCATCAAAGTAGTTCACAGAGGCAGGATTCGCGAAATCCTGCTTTTTAATGTGACAAAATGTTTGCGCAAACATGGCCAGATATCCAGTTTACAAGTAGGGGTTGGCTCGCAGTTGGGGATGAAGGGGATGCAGTTCCCCGGTCCTTTGCCAGCTTCTCGTCCACGGTTTCAACAAGGTGCTTGGCGGGGTAACCCGCCTTTTTTATGTGCCTCAGCTAACCCTTGTCGCAGAGGGTGCGTTAGTCAACGGAATGTTTACCGGTCGGCTGCTATCTATATAGGTTCATCACTTATATAAAAATGCCGGGGGTTCCATGACGGTCCTGACGCAGAACAAGTGCTTTCTTCCTCTTCTTTTTATACTGCTGATCCTCACCGGGTGCGGTGGGTCCGCAGGTTCTGACAATAATCCTGATCCCGAGCCGCCTCCGCCGCAAAACCCTAATCCGCCGTCTGAAGAATCCGGGTTGGATACGCGCCCTGCTAATACGACATGCCTCGCTCCTGAGCCGCCTTCGACGGATTCCAGTATTCAATTAACGCGCGTCTTTAATGATTTGTCGTTTACCCATGCGGTGGGTTTGTTGCACGAGCCGGGTAACGATACGCGCTGGTATGTGATTGAGCAGGCGGGGCGAGTGCGGGTATTCGATAATGCGGCCAGCACCAATCTGCGCACGTTTATTGATATCCAGGAACGTGTGGATGACGGCCCCAATGAAGCGGGTTTGTTGGCCATGGCGTTTCATCCGGACTTTGCGAGCAATGGCGAAGTTTTTCTGTATTACATTCGCGCCGAAGACGGTGCGCGCAGTCGCGATACCTTGTCGCGCTTTACCAGTAGGGATGGCGGTCAAACCCTGGATGCGAATTCGGAAGAAATTCTGTTGAGCATCGAGCATCCTTACGACAACCATTACGGCGGTCAATTGGGTTTTGATAGCGATGGTTATTTGTATCTAAGTTTGGGGGACGGTGGTTCCGGTGGTGATCCCGGTAATCGCGCGCAAACGACTAGCAATTTATTTGGATCGTTGATGCGTATTGATGTAGATGGCGATGCGCCTTACGCGATTCCTGAAACGAATCCCTTCGCCGGCAATGCGCTATGTACCAATCTCGATGGCACTAACGCCGCAGGTACAAATTGCCCGGAGATTTTTGCCTGGGGTTTGCGTAACCCCTGGCGCTGGAGTTTTGATTCGGCGACGGGTGACATCTGGTTAGCGGATGTGGGGCAGAATGAAATAGAAGAAGTGAATCGCATCGCGTTGGGTGGCAATTACGGTTGGCGTTTGCGCGAAGGTAATCAGTGTTACAACCCGTCCACCAATTGCGGTACTGCCGGTTTGATTGATCCGGTGGTGGTTATTCCGCAACCGGATGCGCAATCTATTACCGGTGGTTATGTGTATCGCGGCAGTACTATTCCCGGCCTCGTCGGTCAATATGTGGTAGCCGACTTTGTTACCGGTCGTTTGTGGCGACTGGTGGAAAACAACGGTGAATACACGTTAGCGTTGCTGGAAGAAACCGGCATGAACATCGCGTCGTTTGCAGAGGATATGGCGAACGAGTTGTACCTCGTCACCCACAACGGCCAAATTCATCGGCTTGATCCGGCCGGTTCTACCAGCGATAACTTTCCTCGCTTGTTGTCGCAAACCGGTTGTGTTGATACGACAGATCCGACCCAGCCCGCCAGCGGTTTAATTCCGTACACGGTCAACGCACCTTTCTGGTCAGACGGCGCGGACAAACAGCGTTGGTTGGCCTTGCCCGATAACACCACCATTACCATCAATGATGCACACGATTGGGAATTTCCAAACGGCAGTGTGCTGATGAAAAATTTCCACCTGAATGAACGCTTGATCGAAACGCGTTTGTTTATGCGGCACGACGATGGTCAGTGGGCCGGTTATTCCTATGAATGGAATGAGAGTGGCACCGATGCCGAATTGGTGTTGGGCGGTAAGGTTGTGGACGTGGAAGGGCAGTCGTGGATTTATCCCAGCAGCAGTGAGTGTCTGCAATGTCATACAGCGGCAGCCGGTTTCAGTCTCGGCCTTGAAACGGCGCAATTAAATGGGGACCTCACCTATCCGCAAACCGGGCGCACCGCGAATCAATTAATCACTCACGATGCTATCGATACCTTGAGTGAGGCTTTAAGTGATACGCCAGATAACTTGCCCCGTTTGGTGAATCCTACTGATACGTCGGCTGGATTAGATGTGCGAGCGCGCGCTTATCTGCATACCAATTGCGCACAATGCCATCGCCCTGACGGACCAACTAATGTCAACCTGGACTTGCGTTACACCACAGCGCTGGCGGATATGAATATTTGCAATGTTACGCCGCAAAACGGTGATCTCGATATTGCGGATGCACAATTGCTCGCGCCCGGTGCGTCTGAGCGTTCACTGTTATTGCAGCGGATGCATCGCCGCGATGCCTTGGGTATGCCACCCTTGGGCAGTAATATCGTTGATGAAGCGGGTGCGGCGTTGATCGACGAATGGATCGCCAGTATCAGCAGTTGCCCATAATGTTTTGCAGCGGTTTGTGAAGCGCGACCGTTTTTATCATGCTGGCTGCGGCGGCCTTCGCAGTCGGCTCGACGGTGTGCTGGTAGCATGCCGCTTACGTAGAGAGCCTAAATGCCAGGGAACAGTTAAGGCTGAACTGACAAAAAATCGGTGTCTTATGATGATTAAATTCTGCCCTCCATTACTGTTGTGCGTGTGCGTTTCCTTTCTGGTTGCCTGCGGTGGGTCGTCCGGTGATGATGACGATTCACCGGGTAATCCTTCTTCTTCATCGAGTTCCAGCTCAAGTTCAAGCAGCCAATCATCCGCGTTCGGTGCGCCGCAAAATCTCGGTGCCGCACCGGGTAATGCGTCGGTCACCCTGGATTGGGGTGCGGTCAGTTCGGCGGACAGCTACCATATTTATTACGCGACGGAGTCCGATATTCAGCCGGACAACATTGCCGCATATGACAATGGCACCTGGATTGAGGATGTCACGCCGCCTTATCAAATTACCGAACTCACCAATGGCACGACTTATTATTTTGTGGTGACGGCGGTGGATGGTGAGATGGAAAGTGACCCCAGTGCGGAAGTCAGCACCACGCCTTCGGCGGTGGATGTCGCGCGGCAACCGACGGTGCACGAAGTCCTGGTGTTGGAGTTGGTTAACCGCGCACGGTTTGATCCTGAGGCAGAGGCCGATCGTTATGACATTGATTTAAATGAAGGGATTAATGGCGATCCAATTTCATCCGCACGTAAACCACCGCTTGCATTTAATCTGGAATTGATTGAAGCCGCGCGCGTGCACAGTGAGTGGATGCTTGATGCGGACGTATTCAGCCACACGGGTGAGGGCGGCAGTTCGCCTACGCAGCGAATGGAAAATGCGGGTTACAACTTCAGTGGCAGTTGGTCATCCGGGGAAAATATTTCCTGGACAGGTAACAGCGGCAACAATATTGATTTGACGGATGCTGCGTACAGCCATCATCGTGGGCTTTTTCTCTCTGCGGGCCATCGTGTGAATATCCTCAGCACGAATTTCCGTGAAATCGGCATCGGCCATAAAGACGGCTATTTCTTTGCCGACGGCACCGATTGGCGCGCTTCCATGCTCACTGAAAATTTCGCCCGCTCCGGCTCCGGTTATTTCCTCACTGGCGTGGTATATGAGGATGCGGATGATGACGGGATGTACAGTGTGAATGAAGGCTTGTCTGGCATTACGCTCACGGTGGACGGCAGTTCTCATGCAGTGTTTGAAACGGGGGCTTACACGGTGCCTTTGAATAATGGTGTGTATGACATCACGGTGAGCGGTAATGCTTTGGGTTCGCCGGTGAATTACACCATTGAAGTTGATGGTGCGAATGTGAAATTTGATGTGATCAAGTCGGGTAGTGCGGTGAATGTGAATACCTGGTAATCGTACTTGGTGAGCAAGTTGTCGGATTACGCCTGCGGCTAATCCGACCTACTGGGCGGTATTATGTAGGTCGAATTAGCTGCGCAGCAGCGTAATCCGACAATACCCCTATCTCATCTCACTTTTACACCTACAAACCTGCGGACGGTAAAATAACGCTGTCTCAAATATTTTCCAACGAAACCCGATAAATTTTATAACGATTTTCCTGCCGTTCGGGATTCCAGTCGCCACCGACAACCTGGATATTTTTCAACCCCAATTTTTTCATATCATCCAACGAATAATACCAACCTCTGAATCCGTTTTTTTGGTAGATATGATAAACATCTTCCTGGCCCAAGGTGGTAATCTTTTGCGTTACCGCAATGGTTTGATAGAAATTGGCTTCCCGCTTTTTGTTGGATTCTATATAAGCCTTGAGTTGTTTTTTCGCATCTTCGCGCACCTTTTCTCGTTGTTCCGCCGGTATCCTTGCCAGGGTGGCGTTCATCTGCGTCATATTAAAACTGTTACTGGAGGCGCCGCCATGAAAACCGATGATGGCATCTTTTCCGAGGATTTTTTTTATCCCGGCAGTAAAGATGTAATTAGCGCAGGATGAAAAACAAAATTCATCCACGCGCACGTCCAGGCGCTGCTGATAAGTCCATTCCCCTAATGCTAAACCCACATCAATCGGGCCGCCGGGACTGCGGATGGAGAGCAGGGTGGGTTTAACGGAAGCCTTTTCATATAACGCAAATACTTTCGCATTGGCTTCAGCCGTCAGGCCGCCGCGATAGATGATTTGATGACCATCGAGCCGGACCTGCGTGGATGCGCTCACTGTGTGGGCGTGGCAGCAGAAACAGGCCATGATCAACATGACCGCCATCCTGGCATTAAACTGGCGCGGATAGCTCTCTGCGAACGTAAAAAGGGCGATAAGCATAGTGGCCTGGCAGTATTGAAAGATGTTAAGCACTTCATCCGTTGTCGTTGCTTTGTCACGATAGGGAATGTGCCATATTCTGTGAAAAATTCAATGGCATTGTGTTGATTGTCGCGCGGGCTGTCAGCTGAATGTATATTTTTTCACATAAAGGGTACTGAGCATCAAGTTACATTAAAAAACAACCTGATTGCATCAGGCCTTGGCGAGACAGCGGATCGCCACGGCCGCCGCCGAAGTGCGGTTTTCTACCCCGAGTTTGCGGAATATCTGTTCCAGGTGTTTGTTGACCGTACGCGGACTCATCTCCAGAATCTGGCCGATTTCGCGATTGGTTTTGCCATTGGCAATCCATAACAGTACATCGGCTTCGCGACCGGTCACTGCAAATTGTTGTTTAAACGCATCGGTGGCGGCAGCTGGCTTAGGCGTGTCGCTCAAGCGCAATAGATATTCCTTGTTATCAACCAACGCAAGAAATTCAACACTCAAGGTACGCGGCAAGAAATTAAAACTGAGGCTGTGACCACCGTCCGGTTTGTGCGCAAGCCATTCGCGCAAAGCGAGGCTGATAGCAGCGCGCTGCGTCGGTTCATCGGCACCGGCCGTTTGTAATAAGTGATGTACTTGTGGTGTGGCCCACAACAAATGCCCTTGTTGATCGGTTGCCAATAAAAACTGGCCGGCTGTGTCCAGCGCACTGCGCGCACGTTGGGTCATGCGTGCATTGGTAAGATGCACGCGCATACGCGCGACCAGTTCTTCGGCATTGATGGGTTTGGTGATGTAATCCACTCCGCCGGCGCCCAAGCCCATGACTACATGTTCGGTATCGCTGAGGCCGGTCATAAAAATAATCGGAACGTTGACCAGGTCGGGGTTTTGTTTCAAGCGCCGACAAGTTTCAAAGCCATCCATATTGGGCATGATCGCATCCAACAGGATAATGTCCGGTGTAATGTTTTGGGTAATCGTTAATGCCTGTGCGCCCTCCAGGGCAACCAATACGGTGAAGGCGGCGTCTTCCAGGACATCGTTAAGCATATGGATGCTGTCAATCGCATCATCGACGACTAATACCACAGGACGCTGATTTTTATGATTGTTCATAACTGACACCCGTTGATTCTGTTGTGTGTTTGCCCAGCAGTGTGATGATCTTTTCAAACTGAAAATTGTTGACGAAGGTTTTGATATGTTCAATAAAGCCCGGCTGCGCCTGACGGTCTTGCTCCATCTGTTGCAGGTAATCCTGTAAACCTTTTTTGTGGCCGATAATGGCTAACTCGCGTAACCGCTTGATATGAATATCGTCCGGGAGCTGTAAAACAGGGATTGCCGGAGCGGGTGTTTGAACAGCATTGCTTACCGGCGATTTTTCATAGCACCAGGTTAAATTTAATAAGCGACCGATATGCTCCAGCAG
>CAMPIG010000275.1 GCA_946886255.1 uncultured Cellvibrio sp.
ACATGGCAGCGTTTACCAATTACTACACGTTTTACCTGATCGAAAAATTCTCGACTTCTGTTGCCGATGCACAATTGTTTTTATTTTTGTTTTTAGCCGCAGTGGCACTGGGCACATTTGCCGGTGGTCCGATTGGCGATAAGGTCGGCCGCAAAGCCGTGATCTGGATTTCCATTCTCGGCGCTGCGCCTTTCACGCTACTTTTTCCCTACTGCAACCTGTTCTGGACGGCGGTGCTGTCGGTCGTGATCGGGCTGGTTTTATCCTCCGCGTTTTCCGCGATTGTGGTGCTCGCGCAGGAATTGGTGCCCACTAAAATCGGCATGATTTCCGGGATATTTTTTGGTTTGATGTTTGGTATTAGCGGAATCGCAGCGGCGGGATTGGGCGCTTTAGCAGACGCAACGACCATCGAACATGTGTTTGACTACTGCGCTTATTTACCACTCATCGGCATAGTCACTATTTTATTGCCACGTATGAATCGCAGGTAATTCGCAGCGAAGCCGCGTGACTTCTTCCGCTTCGCTGTCATTTTCCGACTAAAAAATCATCAATAAACCCCTATCTGTCATATCCCCGTCAGCCCGACATGGGTATAATGCGCGGCTTTTTACCGTCCTCCCTTTGCCTCAGCTGGCGCCAAATCCAAGAGAAACAACACTGTGACAGATCAATCCGCTATCGAAAAACTGCGTAATATCGCCATCATCGCCCACGTTGACCACGGTAAAACCTCCATGGTTGACCAGTTGTTGCGTCAATCCGGCACCCTTGACCGCCGCGAAGACAGCGGCGACCTGATCATGGATAGCAATGATCAGGAACGCGAACGTGGGATTACCATCCTCGCGAAAAACACCGCGATCAAATGGAACGATTACCGCATCAATATCGTGGACACTCCCGGACACGCCGACTTTGGCGGTGAAGTGGAGCGGGTTCTGTCGATGGTGGATTCAGTGCTGTTGATCGTAGACGCCGTGGGCGGACCCATGCCGCAGACGCGCTTCGTAACATCCAAAGCTTTTGAGCAGGGCTTGAATCCGATTGTCGTGATCAACAAGATCGACCGCCCTGGTGCTCGTCCAGAGTGGGTTATCGATCAGGTATTCGAATTATTCGACCGTTTGGGTGCTACCGAAGACCAACTGGACTTCCCGGTGATTTACGCCTCGGCGTTGAATGGTGTGGCAGGTACTGACCTGAACGACATCAAAGACGACATGACTCCACTGTTCCAGATGATCGTCGACAAGGTGAAGCCGCCGGTGGTTGACCTTGATGGCCCATTCCAGATGCAGATCTCTGCGCTGGACTACAGCAGCTACGTAGGCGTTATCGGTATCGGCCGTATCACGCGCGGCAGTCTGTCGCCGAACCAGCAAATTGTGGTGGTTGACCACGAAGGCAATCAACGCAAAGCGAAAGTACTGCAAGTGATGGGTTACCACGGCTTGCAACGTATCGAAACGACCAAAGCCTATGCTGGCGACATCGTTTGTATTACCGGTGTGGACAAGTTGGGCATCTCTGACACCCTGTGTAGTCCGGATTGCATCGAAGCATTGCCTGCTTTGTCAATCGACGAACCGACCGTGAGCATGACCTTCCAGGTCAACGATTCACCCTTCGCCGGTAAAGAAGGCAAGTTCGTCACCAGCCGTAATATCAAAGACCGTCTGGAGCAGAGCTGATCGCCAACGTGGCACTGCGTGTTCAACAAGGCGACAGCCCGGACAAATTTATCGTCTCAGGTCGCGGCGAATTGCACCTGTCGGTATTGATCGAGAATATGCGTCGCGAAGGTTTTGAGTTAGGCGTGTCGCGTCCGGAAGTGGTACAGAAAATCGTCGACGGCGAAGTACACGAACCCTACGAGCAAGTGGTTATCGACGTTGAAGAACATCACCAGGGTTCGGTGATGGAAGAACTCGGTCTGCGTAAAGGCGAACTGACTAACATGGAGCCGGATGGCAAAGGCCGTATCAAACTGGAATTCCTGTGTCCGTCGCGCGGTTTAATCGGCTTCCGTGGCCAGTTCCTGACCATGACTTCTGGTTCCGGCATCATGACCAGCATCTTCGACCACTACGGTCCGGTTAAAGAAGGTGAAGTGGCGAAGCGTCAGAACGGTGTGCTGGTGTCCATGGTGAAAGGTAAGACCCTCGCCTACGGTTTGCACCCGCTGCAAGATCGTGGTCGTTTGTTCCTCGGCGCTGGCGTGGAAGTGTATGAAGGCCAGATCGTTGGTTTGCACTCACGTGGTAATGATCTGGTGGTTAACCCTACCAAAGCCAAGCAGTTGACCAACGTGCGCGCTTCCGGTACTGACGACGCCCTGACCTTATCCCCGCCGGTTCGCCACACCCTGGAACAAGCACTGGAATTTATTGAAGACGATGAATTGGTAGAAGTTACGCCGCAAAGCATTCGTCTGCGTAAAAAACTGCTGAGTGAAAACGATCGTAAACGCGCTAAAAAATAATTCTTTGCGGTAATCATAATGCCCATTTACGGTCGATAACATCGACGCAGTAAATGGGCATTTTTATTGGTGGGTTATTTCCTGTAAGCCATGCCGGATATTCCATTTTTAATTTCTTTTTTTCTGTTAGGTGCGATCACCGGATTTTGCGCCGGGCTCTTCGGTATTGGTGGCGGTGGCATTATGGTGCCGATGTTAACGCTGTTGTTCACCACGCAACAATTTCCTGAAGCCCATCTTGTGCATCTCGCATTGGGTACCTCTATGGCCGCGATTGTGCCAACGGCACTGGCGAGTGTGCGGGCGCACCATCGTCATCGAGCTGTGCTCTGGCCGATAGTCATTAAAATTGTGCCGGGGATTATCGTAGGCACATTTGCAGCGACCTTTATGGCAAGTTATCTTCCCGCTGAACCTCTCGCGATTTTATTTTCTTGTTTTATGACATTCGTTGCGGTGCAGATGATACGCAACCGTCGTCCCACGCCCGCGCGACAATTGCCGAAGGCGCCAACAATTGCCGGCGTGGGGGTGGGGATTGGTGGTATTTCAGCGCTGGTGGCCATCGGCGGTGGCACGTTAACGGTACCCTTTTTGACCTGGTGTAACGTGAGTTTACCGATAGCCATCGGTACCTCAGCGGCGGTGGGCTTTCCCATCGCCGTGGCTGGCGCTGTTGGTTATCTTGTTAACGGTTGGGCTGTGGAGGGTTTGCCACACTTCACTTTGGGCTTTATCTACTGGCCCGCGGTGGTTGCCATGGCGGCTATGAGTTTTATCACCGCACCCTTGGGTGCAAAACTCGCGCACCGTTTACCGGTGAGCCACCTAAAAAAGTGGTTTGCGGCATTGCTTGTCGCGCTATCGTTACAGATGCTTTATACGTTGATGTTTTGATAGTGTCTCAAGTCGGATTACGCTGCGCTAATCCGACCTACGGGGGTGCAATGTAGGTCGAATTAGCCATAGGCGTAATCCAACACTCACCCTACAAACGGAGTCCACAATGAGCGAAACCGTATTATCTTTTTGGTTCACCGAACTCACACCCGAACAATGGTGGGTAAAAGACGAAGCTCTCGATCAACGCATCCGCGAGAGATTCAGTGATATACATTCACAAGCCGCACACTGTGAATTGTTTACATGGCGAGGCACCGCGCGAGGCCGGTTAGCCGAAATTATTGTGCTGGATCAATTTTCCCGCAATATGTTTCGCGATTCACCCCAAGCGTTCTCCTGCGATACGTTAGCCTTAGCACTTGCGCAGGAAGCAATTGCCAGCGGAGCGGATAACGCATTGACCGCCGTCGAACGCAGTTTTTTATACATGCCCTATATGCACAGTGAGTCATTAGTGATTCATGAGGAAGCCGTGCGGCTATTTACGGCGAATGGTATCCAGAATAATCTGGATTTTGAATTCCAACATAAAACGATCATTGAAAAGTTTGGGCGTTACCCGCATCGCAATAACATATTGGGGCGGGAATCTACGGCGGAGGAGTTGGTATTTTTGCAGCAGCCGGGATCGAGTTTTTGATTTTTGAAATGGCTGATTGTCGGATTACACTGCGCTAATTCGACCTACCCTAAACAAGACCAACATTCACACCGAAAAATAAACCTGCCGAATATGCGGCAACTTTATCAACACCACGATGCCAAACACAGCTGCCGCTGCGCCGAGCAACCATTGCAAATTCACCCAGTGAGCACTAGCGCCGAAAATAAATGCGCCCAAGGCAGGGCCGGCGCGAAAGATCAAACCGTACAACGCCATTACCCGTCCTTTCATGGCTGGTTCGCTCAGCGTTTGCGCCATGGTTTGCATACCGATATTGCACACCACATGAAAAATGCCGGCAATGACAATGATAAGCACCACCCATTCCAATTGCGTGGTAAATGAAAAAATCATCAAGGTGGCAGCAATACCGATGGCGGCACCGAAGGTGATGTTAATCAAATGATCGGCGGGCTTGGCTTTTAACATCCAGATCGCACCGAGCAAAGCACCGAACCCTTGCGCACTCATCAACCACGACAAGGTTTGCGGGCCGCCGCGCAGAATGTCGCCCGCGATGGCCGGAAATAATTCACTGAACGGTCGCGCCAGTAAGGCAAACCCCAACGCCAAGATAAATAACGTAGCGATAACCGGTGTGTGGCGAATGTAAGAAAAGCCGGAACCTATGTCATGAAAAATATGCGTGGTGCGCGGCGAAAGCCCCGGCCGATTAATATGCCGACGCACCCACACAATCACACTCACCAGTGCAATAAATGAAAATGCATTGATCAGAAAAACCTGTTCGATATGACCGGTCACCATCACCAGTCCGGCGATAGCAGGGCCGAGACTGCGGGCCAGATTCACCGCAATGGAATTGGTGGCGATGGCTTGCGACATTTGCTCCGGTGGCGCCAGAGAGCCGATCACCACCATGCGCACGGGCTGATTAAAACCTTGCACGCTGGCGTCAGCAATCGACCACAACAGTAACAGCCAAATCGTCAACAGGCCGCTGGCCGTCATAGCCCAAAGCGACAACGTCAATAAAATCAGAAGGGTTTGCGTGAACAGAATCAACCGAAAAGGATTGCTGCGATCAGTCACCGCGCCCGCCAGCGGCGCAACCCACAGCGCCGCGATCAAATCGCTCATGGCAATGGCACCCACCCATGCCGGGGAATGCGTCAGTTCCCAGGTCAGCCAACCCACTGCCGTTTTCTGCATCCAGCTGCCGAGCGACGATAAACCATGCCCGGCGCTAAAGATCACAAAGTGGGGAATACCGTGGCGGGTCATTAATGAATTCATGAGTCTCTTGACCAGCAAACCGCTCTATTTACGCCGCAACAATGTAGGTCGGATTAGCCACCGGCGTAATCCGACAAACAGCTTGATATAAAGATCCTGCTACAACCTTGCAACCATATTGCGTGCTATGGGTTTTGGGTTTTGGCGAGTGTGATGTCGGATTACGCTACGCTAATCCGACCTACGGTTATAACTTGTTGCGGATGATATCGACCAGCGCGTTAATATGATCGGGGCGATCATTCAGGGCAGGGATGTAGTGGTAGGACTCGCCACCGTGATGTAAAAAAATCTCGCGATTCTCTTCTGCCAATTCTTCCAGCGTCTCCAGACAATCTGCACTGAACGCCGGCGATACAATCGCAATATTTTTAATACCCTTGGATGGTAATTCTTCCAGCGTTTTATCGGTATAAGGCTGCAACCATTCCGCGTAACCAAAGCGCGACTGAAAGGTGGATAAACAGATGTCTTTGTCCAGCCCCAATTTTTCTGCAACCAGGCGTGTGGTCTTCATGCAAAAACAGTAATAGGGATCACCCAAATCCAGATTACGTTTCGGCATGCCGTGGTAAGAAAAAAGTATTTTTTGCGGTACGCTCTGCGCATCAAGATGTTCTCTGATGCTCTGCGCCAGTGAATCGATATACAGGGGGTTATCGGTATAACCGTTGATAAAATCAAGCTCCGGCACCCAGCGCCAGGTCATCAGTTCGCGCGCGACCGCATCAAATACAGAGCCGGTGGTCGGTGCGGCGTATTGTGGATAAAGCGGCAACACAATGATGCGGCGAATACCGGCTTCACGAAATTCCCGCAGCACGCTGGCGATGGAGGGATTCCCGTAGCGCATGCCCAGTTTGACGCTGACGCCACTACCTAACTGCTGCTGGATCGCGGTCTGTTGGCGTTGGCTGATGGCCAATAACGGTGAGCCTTCATCGGTCCAGATACTCTTATACAAGGCTGCCGATTTTTTCGGGCGCACACGCAGGATAATGCCATGCAGGATCAGCTTCCACGCCAGGGGCGGTATTTCAATGACCCGCGGGTCGGAGAGAAACTCAGCAAGGTAGGTACGTACTGAAGGTGCCGTGGGTGCATCCGGCGTACCGAGATTAACCAGGAGCACGCCCGTGGTGACGCGTGGCGCGGTCTCTTGGTGGTGGAATAACACATCAGCACTTTGTTGAAGCGAGCTATAAGTCATGAAGCCTCCTCGACAGGTTGCGGAAAAATAGCCGCTTATACCGGATAAATCCAGTAAAAGATCGCAATCG
>CAMPIG010000276.1 GCA_946886255.1 uncultured Cellvibrio sp.
AACGCGATGAACAATTTTATTTTGCCTGGCAACATTGATTCCGGGTGTCATATCAGTCTCTTACTATTAATTCATCAGAGTTGTTAGCTAATAGATTTTCACAAGGCTAATATCCCACAGGGTTTTTAATAAACGCCCACAGTATTTTACAAGCGATACTCCAACTATTGGCCCTGCTCTCAACCAGCCCTTCTATATCATCAAGACGCGCCCTATCGTAAAGATTGCCATTAAATATTACCGATTCAATGGACAATGAATTCCTGATATCTTCCAACGGGTTTTGCCGCAACAGCATAAGGTCTGCACTCATGCCTTGTGCAACCTTGCCATACTCATTTTGCAGCCCGAAATATTCGGCTGGTAATATAGTCGCGGCACGAAGCGCCTCAAGAGGTGTCAGGCCAGCCATCGTCAATTGCTCCATCTCATGATGAACCGTTATGCCAGCCACAATATAATCGGTCCCCACCAGGACTTTTACACCTGCACGATGAGCGTCGCCAGTGAGCTCAAGACCTTTATGATAAAAGTCCCGGTAGGTTTGACGCGCTTCAGCAGACGGTTCTTCGTTAATGACCTTATTAACATCCTCCAGCCATTGCCATTTCATTAACGGATGCAAGTATCGAAGTATAGGGTCATTTAGAATGATAGATTCTTCGCCATAAGCATCGACCCTACGGGTAAGATGCGTCGGCACATACCATGTTCCCGCGTCTTTCATAGCCTTGAATATGGCGGATGCCATGTGCGGATCATGCTCGTCCAACATCCGGCGCCGATCCTCTTTCCACTCACCCTTTTCTGCCGACTCTCGCAATTCCTGGCTACCAGGAAATGATTCATGCAAAATAAAACGAGCATGTTCAATACTCTTTTGCGACTGTGCCGCTTCGATTGCACTAACGGCATGAGGGCGATGCCCCACGACATCCAACCCCACCTTTCTTGCCTCATCTACCACCGCGAAGTAAGCATCCCTCGGTATATAGTTATAGATTTTCAGGGCATCGACTTTTCCCGCATAATAACGGGCAAACTCCCTGGCTTGTTGAGCATTCGACGTACCAAAAAAATCCGGCAGATCTTTCATGCGTTCGTGAATGCCAGGACCATTAAGTTGCCAGCTTGAAATCCCCTGTATGCGCGGCCCAACGAGCTGTTCATTAACAGCGGCCTGATTCCAGCGTCTAAGATCCTCCGGACATGAAGCAAAGGGATCACCTTGTTTCGGACAGCTCGTCATATCCCTTACATTGGTCACACCATAGGCAACATATAACGGTAAATCCAACAGCGGTGTAACTTTATAGATGTGGGTGTGCATGTCCCATAAAGCTGGCATGACATACTGATTGCGCGCGTTTATTTTTATAGTGTCATCTGGAAGATCTATTGTTTGCGATTGCCCGACAGATTTGATTTTTTTGTTTTCAATAAGAATTGTCTGCTCTGGGAGTATTTCACCAGAATACAGATCAATGACAGAAGCGTTAACTATTGCTATAGGTGAAGTGTTTCTAACAGGTTCAACTTCTTCAAGCGGCCACCATACACCTACAAAGAAAAGCGTAACAATAAATAACAAAGAAATCGAAACACCGACTAACACCTTCCTTAACAATCCAATCATCATCATTCAATTCCGTTTAGGTTCCGGGCAGCGCAAGCTACCACCATTAATTCTGATTCAGGCCAAGCTCTCTCTGCTTCGCTTTGGGTAACCCCAGCGAAACAATGCGATGGGACTCTTTGATGTAATATTTGAACTCATCTACCTGCTTTTCTGAAATCTCGTATTGCTGTATCCACTTCATGCCGCGAGAAGCCAAATAAGGCGCTGGCCTAAAACCTGGCTGATCTTTTAATACCTCAAAATTATGCTCCGACACTTTAAAGGACACAGCAATGGTATTGAATTTCGTTGGTACCCCGATTGCAAAAACTTTCCCCCCCACTTTCCACACATGAGAGCCACCCCATTGGTTAACGTAGGAAGTCGCTGGCAGAGAACCACAAAATTCATTGTACTCATCGTAAGTCATGCTGGATTTATACCTCCACAGATAAGGCTTCTATCTTGTTATCAGTAGCGCCTCTTATAGCAATAACATTCTGTCAAAGCCTGCTAGTTCACGAGCACTTTACGAATTACATCTAAAGCATCAACAAAAACAGGATGCCACTCTGAATCTGGACTTTCCCTTAGCGGGTGCCAAAAGAGCTGGAACATATGGCCTCCGTCATCATGGCAATGGTGACTCCACTTATCAGGCAAGTCATCACCGGACTCCATAAGACATATAGCCCAGATGGGTTCACCGGGGTATCTTTGCCACTCAAGTAATTGATGTTCTGCTGATAACGTTATCCCCGCCTCTTCTTGAAGCTCTCGCTCGGCTCCCTCAAGGCTGGACTCGCCTGATTCGATTGTACCTTTGACTAACTGGACTCCACTCAACGGGTGCCTGAACACGAGAATTTCCAGTTGGTCATTTCATTTTCGTATTACCACCGGGCATGCTTTATTCATATTAGTGCCTCAACCAAAACGGGTAACAACAGTTACTTTTTACGCAAGCTTCGCAACTACAGATGAAAGCTCACAGATGTTCGTAACAACACCATCGCATATTACAGGAGCAGGAAAATGTGGATTTTTAACCCAAACCGCGAACATACCGAGCTTCTTTGCAGGCTCGATGTCGACAATAGGATTGTCGCCAACAAAAACTGCTTCGTTAGACTGAACAGATAGTTCATCCAGGCACGTCTGAAAGATTGCTGCGTCAGGCTTTTTACAGCCAACTGATTCCGATATACAAATTGACGAGAAAAATTCACTGATTCCGCACGCGTTAATTTTTGCGATTTGCCCTTTTGTTCTACCGTTGCTTACCAGTCCAATTCGATACTTCCCTCTAAGGATCTTCAACGTCTCCGAAACATCGGGGAAAGGTACTGGCTCAGTTCCATAACGATCCTTGAAGTCTGCATAAAGTTTTTCGGCCAAGCTTGAACCTGTAAATGCTAGTGCCTTACAAGCTGATGCGTATGCCTCAAATTTGTCGGCATACCCGTTGTCTTGGTAACTGAGGCATGCATTGGAGAAAATTGCACTTGAGTGGTGTGAAAGCTCTGGAAGAGCTCATGCTGTGTCATAAGAAAACGCCGCATTGTCTCTGCCCGATCAATCAGCGTCTCGTCGAGATCGAAGAGAATTGCTTTAATCATTGTTATAACTTAATCAAAATGTTTATAAGAAAAATCAGAAAGAATACGTATAACGAAAGCATAAAATTTATATGTAATGCCTCGCCCCACTCAGTTAATTGGGGTACCAGAGCCTTATGAATCGAACCGATGATTGGAAGCGGTCTTAGTTTGGACGGCTGTTGGTATGAAGCGACCATACTTAAAACAATGGAACCACAGCTTAACAACCCACACCAAATAAATCCGACAAATTCAACAGGGATAGTGTTGGATATTTTTGGCCCTATGAGCAGTAAGAAATAGCCCATAATAAAAATTACTACAGCCAATATGCTAAACACCCAAAAGTACTTTGCTAGTTTAGATTGTAATTTTTTATATATTCTCGGTGTAGCCATAAGGTCTGTCTACCATTCAATCTGAATAGGTGTCCCAACAACTACTAACTCCATAAACTCGTCCATTTCTGCGTTGGTTAAAGCAATACAGCCATTCGTCCAGTTAAAGCTCTGAAGAATTGGTGTTAGCCAACCTAATCCGTTTTTTTGACCATGAACCATGATAAAGCCCCCAGGAGATTCACCACGTTTCTTTGCATTTTCTTTATCGGCTTCATTTGGATAGCTTATGTGCATGGCTCGATAAAAAGCTGAATCTTCTTTTTTGTAATCGAGGGTATAGGTGCCTTCAGGTGTTCTTTCATCACCTTCCTTCTGCTTATGCCCCTTCGGATTAGCTCCGAATGCCACGTGATACTCCTTAAGGACATTTTCCCCATCCAAGAGATACATTCTGTTTTCAGATTTGTCGACCTTGACGAGGTCGACTTCAGCCAAAACTGAGTTAACACACAAAAGAATCATCATCCCAATACCAATCACTCCAAATAAAGAGCGCGAGGTTCGAACATCGATTTCGATGTGTTTGGTAGAGAATTTTTCGGGATTCTTCTGTAAGGAACCTATTCTTATCATCGCGCAGGCCCCTTCAATGCATTGTAAACCGACCTGACAATTGGCCAGGCAGACACAGCGCCGATTAGCAATAAGCCAAATGCACAAACCAGGTTCTTGATCCACCCTGACAAGGATAAATTAAACGCAGAGCCAGCCCCAAATCCAATATTCAGTTCGCTTACAAAGAAACCGTATATCGATCCAAAGAAAATAAACAAGTATAGAAACGCGAGAAGGTAGAATTTCATATTAAATTAGTTTCAGTCATTGCGTATGCGACATGATCAACAAGGATTATTTCATCGAGTGTAACCCAATCAGATTACCTTCCGTATCACGGACTACGGCGCAGAAACCGTGCTCGCCGATAGATGTTTTCTCTTGAAAAATACTGCCTCCGTACTCCGCAGCACGAGCGGCTTCCACTGCACAGTCATCACAACCAAAGTAAACCAGAGTACCGCCACCGCCTGGCGTAAAGCCGTCCATTTTGACCAGCATGCCACCCGCGCCGTAACTGCTCATCCCGGTATCTTTATCCATCGGAAAGAACCACATGTCCATATCCATCTCAGGCGTCGTATTTGCCATTTGCTCAAGTTTGGTTTCAAATACAGTCTCATAAAACACTCTAGCGCGAGTCATGTCTTCAACGTAAATCTCGAAATGAACGACAGGGTTGCTTTTCATTGTATGAATCCTCAATGTGATTTGATCAAAATACCTATTCCTGCTGGACGACGAGCAAGAATTCATTCAAATCCTTACATTGATAGTCGCACTGTAATTGCATGCCAGAGCGATTTAGCCAAACCGATCGATATCCCGCGCTCATTGCACCTTCGTAATCGGTTGCGTAGTTGTCACCGACATACCAACACTCGCTCGCCAGCTTGCCTGAGCGCAAAGCTGCGTGCTGGAATATTGCCATATCAGGTTTGGCAGCACCAGCGCAGGCCGGCGTAACAATTTCTGTAAAGTGCGCCAGTATTCCCAACTTATCAAGCTTGGATATTTGATGACCTTTATCGCCATTGGTTATGACGCCTAGAGAATACTCTGCAAGTTTGATAAGCACATTCTCCACTTCCGGAAATAAATGCCAGGACTCTTCGTAAATTTCATAATACTCGTCGAAGATTTTATCGGCTTCCTGAGGGACAAGATCTAATCCCAAACCATCGCAAATTCTGCAGCGCCGCTGCTCTTGGAACGACAACTCCCCCGATAAATACCTAGCCATGTGATGCCTGGTCACTTCATCCCAAAGCGTTGGGAAACTCTCCGGGTTTTGTATGTGAGCGGCATGTCTTTTAGCGAACTCCAGCGCCGCCGTATCTTGAGAGGCTTTATAATCAAGCAAAGTGTCATCAATATCGAAAAAGATCACGGTGTTGATCCTCAGATGAGATAGTAAGTTCGCATTAGACCTCGTGAGAAAATGCGCCGAGCGCAACTGCATCCTACGTAGTACATTTCCTGCCTCCAATGTCGGTCAGTCCGCTGCAGCAAGATGGACAAGCTGGTCAGTGTGAGCCTTCTTGAACGACGGCCGCTCTCAGGCGGCCCATTTGGTTGACGCTGTTATGGACAAGAAAGAGGATTGCAAATAAATGATACTCACGCATAACAAGATCATATTTTTCAATAATCTTCCCGGGCCAGTTTATGTGCGCACCAAACGCACCGCAGATAAATTCTGGTGGACATGAATACGCAACTTGCCGTTTGCGATGCGCGCTAGTGCTTCAGGATCATTTATGAGAACAAAAGCGTACATTGCCAACACGGTGTTGTGCCTTTGCTATTAATGCGAGCTTGCGAGCGTCGGGCGACCGTAGGGAGCGTACTTGATGGCTTGGTTAGGCATGGTAATTATCCAAATAGTAATTTCGCTACGCCCGCAATGACCAGCCCGATAACAATTCCTGAGACCAGATTCAGCGCCCTGATTTTGCTTTCATAATGTCTTTGCTCAATCGTACTTTCTTTAGTTTCAAGATCTTTTATTCGGTTTCTGATAGCTAGGCGAAAACCTGCGTTAACGTCCCGATTTCCCAACATTTCATCAACTTGCAGCAGCTCAACTAAGGAAATAGACTCAATTTCATCGTCATTTTCGCGACTCAAAGAACGCTGAAAGGCGGCGGTAATCTCTTGTCTTCTCAGATCCGTTATTCTCATTTTTTTGCCTAACGTTAAGATTTTCGGTGCCGTTTTTGTTGCGCTTTTGTGTTACACACAATGAGCACCGCGAATGCAAAAGCGCGACAAAAATGGCATCCGCAGCATTGCTTTGTTAGAACTATATATTCTTTAATTTTAAAATTCTTTCTGCAGTTGAGCATATTCTTTTGTCTGGAGTATTTGAAATTTTCAAGTAGGTTTCTATA